>NZ_MJAT01000008.1 GCF_001742305.1 Desulfuribacillus stibiiarsenatis
CTACTCCTAAAGGGGCCTCCGCTAGTGCCGCTATATACAGCATCATCGAGACAGCAAAAGCAAATGGACTGAACATATACAGCTACCTAAACTATCTTCTCTTATACATGCCGGATACTGATTACCGGAATAGGCCAGAAGATTTAGAAGATTTAATGCCTTGGTCTCCGCGTATACTAGCTGAATGCAAGAACTAGTGCCACATGGTATTAGTTCTTTTTTGGCACCCTGTTATTGAGCGGTTACCATTAATAACTCCTCCTTAGATCTTTAGAAATAAAAAAATCACCACATTTGTGGTGATCAACATTGTCTTAATCAATTTTTCTTAGCAACCAGTCTATAAATCCCAGAATTTGCGAATTAAAGAATCCGACTAGTAGTACTATGAGTAATATGTAAAGAAATATATAAATCAAAAGTCTCCCTCCCTAAAATAAAAAGCACTCTATTGTAGAGTGCTTTTATTTCTAAAAAATTATAATGATTGGAGTAATATCTCTTTATATCTTTGTAAAAAGCTATTATCATTTAGAAATTCTAGACCATATTTTTCTTTATTATTTTTAATTCCTTCGAATAAGTGCTCGCAATAAGATTCATTTACAGCTAGATTGACAAATTCAACTGGATTGTTATTCGGTTGTAAATTCATACGGTTTATATAAAGTTGTTGACCTAACAATAAGAACTTCAAACGCGAACAACTATAATCGAATGTTTCTGAGTTAAAATGGAAAGTACCATCAATTATCTTATTTTGATAATCAATATTGCAAATTAAATCTTGGTTTTCTCTTACACTAGAAACGACATTCTCTATGTTAAACATTGAAAGCGCTAAGATAAGCTTATCACTCTTAAAATTCGAAATAAGAAACTTTATTAAAAAGCCAGACATAGAATGTGACAATAATTCTATGCTTTTTAACAGTGTTTTTAATAATGTGAATATCTCTAATTGTGTGTATTGATTTGCAATACCATTTTGAATAGAATTGGTCGGATAATTGTTGTTATTAATATTTACTCCATTAGATGTACTGTTTTTTGCTAGAGAATATGTAACTGAGCAAATAGTATTAATATCATTTTTTAATAGTGATTGAGTTAAAAGTAATTCGTAAATACTAATAGAATCCTCTTTATTTATCTTTTCTAGTCTAGTAAGAAAAGGTTCAAAGCGAATAATATCCTTTTTAAGTAGCATCATAGATAACTCATATATTGAATTTAAATAAATGACTCTTAAATCAATAGTTGCTTCTTTCGGATATATATCAAAAATAACATCTATACAGTTTGTCATCTCTTCTATTTGATATTTATCACAATGGTAAAGAGTTAATGATATTTGATTTCTTAAAATTGCTTTATTTAGCAATTTAAATTCTTCAGAATCAACATTATTGAGAACTGCATAGGTATAATTATCATATAGCCTTTTTTTCTTTTCTATATATATACTTAGTATAATATTAAAAAGTTTATTAGACGAAATTTTATATAATTTATACATGTTATTGTTTAAACAAAATAATAGCATTTGGTATACACATTCAAAATAATAGTGAATACTATCGTATGTGTACACTCTTATAGGCTTAAATATTTTAACCTTAGATATAAGTGGTAATATCCCTAATTCTATATTTAATAAATGTATATATTGTTTAAATTGCCACCGAAGATTTAGCATATTTACAATATTTATTAAAAAGACTAAAGTTGAAATTATTGATATTAGAAAAAAAGTGCTCCAGATTGAATAAGCTATAAAATAATATAACGTTACGTAGTTCTCTCTTATTAGCATTTTCCTTTTTTCTATTTCCGATTTTATATCATTTTCTGAAAGACCGGGATTGCTTGAGACTAAAAATTCTATTTTTCTTTTTGTTTCCTTAGCCAATAGAGTTTCAATAGAACTATTTTTAATAGAAATATTTTTTTGAAGCATTAAGTTCTCCATAAAAAAACCAAGTGCAATAGTAACGATACACATTACTATAAAGATTAATGATACAAGATGTTTTGAAATATTGTTTACAGAACTTACAGAAAAGCTTTTTTGCTCCTTAAAAGCAAACAAATATATTGTAAAACTAATTGAAGCAATCACACCTATAAATGTACTGCTCTTAGTTATTAATTCGATAGATAAAGAATCATTCGGATTATCTATTCCGATAATGTGATAAATGAATATAAGTATATCTGTTTTTTGGGAAATATCGAATATTAACCCGGCCCCAACAACTAGAGATCCTATAGAAATAACAACTACAATTGATGCTCCAATAAGAAAGTTGATAATACTACCTATAATACTAAAAAAATAGCCACTAATAAATTGAACTATGGTTACTAGAGAGCCAACTATATATAAAAGGAATCTTTTGAAAAATACCATATTTCCTCACCTAAGATAATAAGAGTTTATAATAATCTGTTATTTTGTCTTTAGAAATTACATTAGTGCTAGTCTCATTCGCCTTAATTCCACCACGAGCTTCTAACCAAGGTCTTTCTTGATGGGAAAGTGTTTCTAAATACTTTCCTGTGAAAGAGCCATAACTTATCCATACTTCTTCTAAAAGTTTTTTTTGTTCTTCTGTTATATTAAGCGAAATTTCACTTGAGCATACTGGCAATATGTTATATCCATAGCCTTTGTAGACTTCGTATATTTCTCTATTCACAGGCCCGTGCACCCAAGCTTCAAAATCTTCATCAAATAATGGCCGACCGTCAAATATAGCTAAATGCCAAGCTTGAGCATAGTATAATAATTTTTGTAATTTTAGGTGTGTAATTTCATATTTAGAATTTGGTATATTTTTACATAAGAAAAAATTAGTTACGTCTTTTATAGATAACATCATTACCACCTCCTAATAATTCAAGGCAATTGTATCATTGTATTACGATTCATGTCATTAAATCTTTCTGCCAGTTTGCTGCTTAACCGCAAATCTGGCAGAAAGAAACCAATTACTGTTGAAAACGGACCCATTTCTGAACTTTTTTCCTAGTCCTGTTCAGAGTTTGACCCATGTTTCGATTCTTAGGCCGTGCGTAATATCGGATTACATCCAGAACAAATCTGTGAATTCTCTTCCCATCTGGCTTTACTGCTCCATATAAGAACCACATAGTCATAGCAATCACAAAACCGCTTACAGGAGCCACCTGCACAGGGAGAATCATAAAAAAGATGGCTGTTGATATTAAAAAGGTCATTATGCTTACACTAAGCTGCAAAAACGTGACAGGGCCGAGCACAGGCCATACAAATTCTCGCTCAAACCTAAGTACCTTTGTATAGAATTTAATATTATGCTCCAAGAATAGCCCTCCACGCTGCTCCTAACATGTTAATTGCATAATCTTTTGTATTAGAATTTAGGAGCGAAAGCCCAAGTCCGCCAAAGAAAAAGACTAACCCAAACCATAGAAACTTTCTTTGGATGCCTAACGTTATAAGATATATAGCCCAAGCCACAGCGGCTAGATACGTAGCCGTATCTACTATTCCTTCGAATAAGCTCTTTGGATTCCACGCAGCGTAAGTCGGGCCCATTACCAAGATAAATAAAAACGTCAGAACTATACTCGCTGTTCTGACGTAGTGTTGTTGCTTATTTTCTAATTGCTTCTCATAAAGATTCATTATAATCCCACCTCAAATGTTTTAATTAGATATCTATCTACTGATTTCTCGGCAGTTATTTTGTAGATATGATTTAGTTCTAGACCCAGACCTTCTTTCTGTCTGGCAAGCACTACAAACTGAATCTCATCTCCTTTCTTGGCAATCGGAATTAATCTTACGAATTTAATTGTCCCTACCATGGGATTTGGTGCTAATTTCTGATCCTTAAAGAAGAATCCAATCTGGCTTTTATTCCCATTACCTAATGAACTTAGAAAACCTTCTACTAGCTTTTTCAGTTCAGCATCTTCATCTTCCGTAATGACAATAGGTGTGTGATTGATATCTAGACCGTAACTTCGGTTTCGAGATTCTATAATAGGGCCTGAAAGTGGTTGTATCGCACCATCTTTGTACATTAGTGGGATTCTAACAGTTTCTACCTTTTGAATCGTTTCAGCTTCCCGGTTCTCGTTAAATATCTCTACTTCTCTTAGCATCATTACTTTTACCTCAGCGGTATTGTCGCTGAGTCTTATGACTTGATCGACAGATGAAGCTATGACACGAGACCGGTATCGTGTATCGACACTGTAATTCATGATAGTTGGATTTAGAATTACATCTTGCCAAAGCTCTTTACCATCTACATAATCAAACCATTTGTGAATAAGTACCGTTACAGCTCCATTGACCAAGGAAGGTTCGGAAAAGACATCGGCTTCCTCTTTTGTTACCTGGGTTACTTCTTGTGTGATGTTATTGCCCCAGCCATCAAGCCAACCTAGTATGCCAACTCCGAAGATAATTAAGACTAAAACAGCAATCCCTTTGTTCAAAAATATCTTCCATCGTGAAGTCTGGCTCCACTCTTTACCTCTCATTATGTATCACCTCCTTTACATATGAAAACCTTGAATGTATTGCAACTCATCATCCACTTTTAACACACCTAAAACCGGAGCAATCTCTTGTTTTATCTCGTAGTAGGGCATATTAACAATGGATGTGCGTTCGGAAGACTGACTAGTTTGCCAGACACTAGAAAGAACGCCCTCCTTCCCTAACTCTTCAAAGCTTGCTACAGCAAAGTATGGTGCATCTGCCTTGTCTACGAAAAAACGACTCCATGAAGAAAGCAGCTCTTGATGAAGTTTTTTCCCCATATAAACAAAAAGAAGAAGAATCTTATTGGATCCTCCTTCATAGCTCATTCTTAAAATATCGTAGTACGTATTCATCATTTCTCTTATTACAGATTTATCGGTTTTAGCAGATATTACACTTAAATACACAATACGTTTCTCATACCCTAAATTCGTGTTGTTTTGGCATTCAAACAACGCATTAAAAACTGGAATATAGCCTTTCTCATCTTCAGTATATCTTTTTAGTAGAGTTTTTCTTCCGGTCCACTCCGAGATGCTAAGTATCCCAGACTGGATAATCTCACAGATCACTTGATTGGTAACTAAGATATTATAATAAGCTCCTGGTACCGTTTCCCACTCTTTTTCTCGGAAATAGTGAACTTCATTCCTTGCTTCGGCTATTTCTTTGGCAGCTCTTGGCGCTAGGTAGTATGCTTTTGCACCTCTTTTAGTAGCAAGGTCTATCTTGCGTATCTTTGGAGTTACCTCCATTGCATGTTTATCTTTAAAGGTACTTAACTTATGAATATATTCATATACCGTTTTGAGCTTATAGCCATTCACTATGGCTAACTGCTTCGCTGTCATGATTTCATATTCATAAAGAGATTCAAGAATGTTATATAGTCCCACTTCCTTTCCTCCTAAACATATAATATGGATAATGCAAGTGCTTTGTTATAAACGGATTTATCTTTTGCCATGTCCAATGGGGCAGAATAATACATTGGTTCCCTCGGTATACGATACCCATCACTTTCCATAGTTCCGTGTCACCCACTTCTCCGATAATATACGGTATGTCATATATTGATGAATCCGATATATCGAGTGAATGCTGTTTGCTATATACTGATGTATCTGAGGTATCTGAGGTATTAAGTGTATCCGATGTACTGTCGTATTGATTTACCACTGGGTACTTGAATACCATGTCATACCGTACTGGTTGACCATATAATATATCTGATACCTCATAATCCTGTACTATACTTACTGATTTACGATACATAAATAGCCCCATCAATTCTTTTAGGAAGAAGTGATTGGGGCTTTCTTTGGCAGAATCTTTTTGAAAAGCAAGGGAGGCTAGGGATAACCATGTTGGTTCATCAGTCGTTATCAGTCCTTGTTCGACGATAATATTACCAAGCTTAATTTCTTCATCCATACGGGTGGCATCCTTTTGGTAGCCATCGTATTTATTCCTAGCTTTACTAAATTGAAAAGCTTTTCTCCATTCGTTCGTATTATCTACAGTAGATGTGATCCAACCGAAGTCTCTAATACGTTTCCGTATTGTTTCTTCGTAATGCTTCTTATCAAGTTTCCATATAGAAATAAGTTTTCGACGAATCTGACTAGAATGAACCTTTCCTAATTTCCTAAAAAAATCAGGTTCTAAAGGACATTTTATATACTGGCTATGTCTCATGACTTTCACCTCTTGTTCACCAGTTTGTTCGCTCACCCTCCGTGCTCTGTCGCTCGCCTTTCGTGCTTCGCTTGCCTTCGGCTCCGCCTCGGCCGTCCTCCTGCTCCGCCACTCGTCCGCGCAGGTCGTTCGTCACTCGTTCGTGTTGTTCCGTATGTTGCTCGATTCTCGTTTGTCTCACTCGTTCCTCGTTCCACAAACTCAAATCTGCGCCCACACTCCACACACTCACTCATTCCTCTCTCCTGCTTATCCTATATTTACACATCTTATAAACCGCACCATATCAAGGTTTATAGACGATTATGCGTGATTCACACTTCCATAGCTTTTACCACAATAATTACCTTATTTTTTTACTGAACTTTTACTATTGCTCTTTCTATTACATTTACTATGGTTGTGAATCTACATTTCAATGAATTTTTTAATCTTTTTCCCCTGTTTCCCTTGTAACGATGGAACTAATGATTCCATCTCATCATTGGATACTGCATACCGTTTTATCATTTCTTTTTCTACTTCTTTAACAGGTTTACCATCACGTTCATTTGCATAATCCTTAAAAGGTTTAGGGTCATAGATACCTTTTTTCAAGTATGGATTTTTAAAGCTAATGAGATGCGGCGTTTTTGAAAATCCTTCTTCAACTAAAATTGTTCCATAACCTTCGTTATCCGGTAGGTTTATGATGTTCTCTGAACGAATGCCTAGCCTTTTGCCAGCTTCTATCGCATTGTCAGGTTTCGATCGTAGCGAAATATAGTTTCCAACGTTTTTCAGGATTGAATTAAATAGCCGTTTATTCTCGATCTGTTCTGCGTATTGAGTAGCCATCCATAGGCCAAGTCCATATTTCCGATCCTCATCAATGATCTTAGCAGCTATTTCACTCAACCAGCCATGACATTCATCACCAAAAAAGACGTGTCCTCTTCTATCTTGTTCAGGAATATTGAAGCGTCCAAGTGCTGTGAAATGGTATTGAATAAGTAGCCATGTTGCCATTAACTTCATATTATCGGGTCCAATACCCGCTGCATCAATTAATAAGTTGTTCCCCCTGTCCATGAGTTCCCTTATATTAATGAATGTGCGAGTCTGTCCGAACATGTTACGCATGATATCGTATGATATGAGATTGTTTAATCGATTCCATATTGGCCCTAACACTTTATCGATATTTCCTTCTTCAGCTGCAAAGCTACCATGCCAAAATTCCATAAGGAATGGATCTGACTTTTGTACCTTTTGCAGGATGGCCCTTCTGAACTCAGGATTTCGGAAAATTAAAGGAATATGCAGCGGTGTAACTTCCGTTTTACTTTTCAAAAGTGTTAAGACACCGTTTTTCAAGAAATTCTCCATACGGACTGCATTACCAGCTGGATACAAGTCTTGAAGGCTTTTGACGAATATATCCGCAACATTTTCGTGATCTATACTTTCCATATCAAATACATTAATAGCTCGCGGAAAGTCCTTTTCCGACATTTTGATGTAATGGGTCCGATTATATAACTCTGGTGGTAAATGAGTGAGTACCTTTTCTACACAATCACTATGTGGATCAAACATTGTAAACCCTGGTACCTGTTCACGTGGACTCTTAGCCTTTAGTTTCCCTTTTTCTTCTAGCACTTGTTGTCCAATTAAATCTACTTGCATTGTTCCTAGTAGATTCGTTTTACCAGAACCAGGGGCTGCTTCTATGAATCCATGGCTTAGAAATGATTCAGTTTTCACACGCATTATTTGTTCTTCAAACGAGCCATACGAATTACAAAGACCAATTCTAAGGCCTCGGTCTGATAACATAGCTTTAGGAGGCTCATACTTTTTCACTTCTTTAATGAGTGGCCAGCTACGGTAATTATTATTCGGAATTTGCAAGAAATTCGCCAGTTCACTACTAGCCATTAGCGATAGAATGCTTTTATATTTCTTTCTGCTATGAATATATGAAACTAGCTTTTTCCCTTTTTTCACTACCTTAAAGCCATTTACTAGATTCATACCTTGGAAGGTAGTTACTATGGTACCGAGACGGGAATTAGTATTTTTCCCCTTGCCATATAATACAATTCCAACATGAAACGCTAATTGAGCAAAGCTCTCTCGCCCTTGCAAATACTTATCAAGTTCTTTCTGACTAGAACTGGTAGTTTTGCGAGAACCAATTGCCCCTGAACTCTCATGTATAAAAGGATTATATTTGCCAAACAGCTCACTACCAATAGATGCAAGGCCCTTACTCATGTAGTCTCCTACTTCTACAGATGGCAGTGAATCACTTAGATTCATATCCTTTTCTTTATACTTTAATAATCTACGGTCTTCTGGATAAATACTTAATTCTAACAATGTTGGTTCGTCTTCAGCTTTTAATAAACCTATGACTTGATCTAGGATTGGTAGTTGTTTATAGGAATAAGGCTGAAATGGAGCATTTTGTTTTCTTGCTTTCAGAGCCAAGGACGATCCATCCATAGTTACAATATCTTTTACAGGATTATCATCGAGTTTATTACACACGCTTGATGGGTATAAAGCTTCAATTGTTTTCTTTATTTGAATTGCTCTAGTATTAGGTACACAAAGGAAAATCCTCACGGTTTTATTCATACCTAGAAAATACATTTTAAATCCAAGTGATCCAAATATTTTTCTCTTAAGACCATGGCGGCCCATATGTGAGAAGTTGTTTACAAAAGCAAGCTCTACTGATTCTTGAGGCTTGTCCTGATCACCAAGTTGAATTTCAAACCACTGGACAAATTCTCGGTCTTTCTTTTGAGCGTTTTGTTCTAAGTATGACAAAATCCCTACCGTGAGTACTACCAATGTAAATAAAACCGCTCCAAAGCCAAATATTACGGTTTCTGATATTCCAAGTAACTCAAGCATAGGTTGATCAACTTCCTAAGTTGCTAAATTTAACGATTACAATTACGATCAGTAAAAACGCGTGGATCCATTTATAAAATGAATCACGTTTATGTAATTGGATGAATGCTACGATAAAAGTAGCAGCACTAAACCAAAACATCCCGTTAACACTTCCAATAACTGCTCCTAGTGCAGCTAACAACATAACAGCTGCAACAGATAATAGAAACTCCATTAAATCTCTCTTTTGTTTTTCTACGTTTGAACGATTCATAGTTAAGCCCTCCTATTTTTTCCACATAACTGACTTGTTTTTTGGTTCCCTTTGCTTTTTATCATCTAGTGCATTAGATGATGCTGTATCTGACGTATCTTGCGGTTCCTTTATTTCCAGTGATTCCAGTGTATCCATTGGTTGTTGTGGTTCCACTAGTTCCGATGATTCCGGTGAATCCATTACTTCTACCGCTTGCTCAATATTTTGCAGACTCAATGTATCTAGTGGTTTCGATGAATCAATGGATTCATCTTTTCCTCTATCCATCGGAACACGTTTATGCTGGTTACTGAGTACATCATGTTTCACTGTACTTTGAGTTACACTAGACTTGTGGACATTGGGAAAGTTGTAGATTCTCCCGGATGGTATTTCTCCCATATAGCCTCTGACACTTTCATATAGCTCTGGAGATTCAAATACTACAGATAGCACCTCTAATAAAAATGAATTCGCGTTCTTTATATTCGCATTTACTACATGAAAGAGTTCAGCAGGTACTTCCTTATTAAAATAGATTGTTACCTGCTTACCAGGCTTAATTGGCTTTTTTGGCTTATTGAGCTTAACCCTACTCATGGGCTTTCCTCCCTTCTAGTGATATAAAAAAGCCAACCTTTAAATGGTTGGCTTAGCTTGATACAGCTTCCTTAAATTTTTTACCTGGCTTAAAAGCAGGTACTTTTGAAGCTGGGATAGAAATTGTTTGCCCAGTTTGAGGATTGCGTCCGGATCTAGCAGCACGTTCTCTGACTTCGAAGTTTCCGAACCCAATAAGTTGGACCTTATCGTTATTTACTAATGCTTCGGAAATACTACTTAATGTTGCTTCTACTGCCTTTGCAGCATCTTTTTTACTTAACCCAGTTACTTCTGTTACCTTGTTAATTAGATCTGTTTTATTCATGTTCATTCTCCTTTTAAATTATTATTTTCATAGAACTGGAGTGACTTGTTTACCATTATGTACAATCTTTTTGCTTCTAATCACCTCCTTAAAATATAAAAATCGCTGAGATTTTCCCCCAGCGATTGATATTATTCGATTATATTAATTATAGCAGAAATAATTAGTGAAAAACTCCGCAATTTCTCCGCGAAATTTATTCAGTTAAATCTGATTTCGTATGGACTATAACAAATTAACTCGTTTAAAAAACAAAGAGAGATATAAAAAAGACAAGTTATTTATAACTTGTCTTTTAAAAATTAGATTGACTTGGTTTGAACCTGTATTTAAGCAAAACTTCCTATCTCTAGTTTATTAATATGATTGGTGTATCTTTTCAAATTTACTTTATTGCTAAAGAACTCAATTTTTATTCCCACGTAAGGTTTGCATTACTTATGGTTGTATGACTAGCATTGCTTAACGCTTCTTTAATTACCTTAACTAATTCTGGTTCGGAACATACTTCTTCTAGTAATTTAAGCAAAACACTTAATTTATGGTGTTTACTATACCACCAAATGTTCCTTAAATTCAAAGACTTTTTGCTAGAATTGACACCTAAATTGTCATATGCAAGCTTTTTAACTAAACCATTATATAAATGCAACTTAAAACTTACCCAACAAGCCTCAATCAAGTCCTTTTTGCTCGATTCATCCAAACAATCTACTACTTGATCATTTAATGTTATACTCTTAGAATGTTTTATAGCTTTAATAACCGTATTTTGAATGCTTCTAAATGGATTGGAATAAATGTTACAATAAACTTGTGCATTAGAATTATGTCCATATCCATTCATCCATTGAGCTACTAATGTATTCACTGTATTGCCATGATAATCATCAGAGTTTGCAACGTATTCTTGATATTGCTTTACAACACCAATTTTTAAATCTGCAATGATTTGAGGAGTAAAAATAGATAGTGATTCTTCAAATATCAAATATTGATCGTAAAACTTCATATTTTGTATTTCAGGAGTTTTAGCTTTTAACTTAATTGAAACTTGAGCACGTTTATATGCAGAATACCCCTGCTTTATTATTTCTTTAGCCGTAAAATCCATCAAAAATCTTTCTGGAAGATTGAAATTGGTTTTTTTACTAGTGCTACTAATTACAGAACCAACTTTAAATCGAATCTGATCCTTTACTAATTCTTTAATTAATTGGTTAAAACTATTTTCTTCTTGTGGTATATATCTATTAAGCAACTGTGTAATTAAGTCGTTATTCAACTCATCTTCATCATCTTCATCGTCACTACTATATGATGAAAATATTTCATCTATTTTATTTATTACTGGAATAACATGGCATGAATGAGCAGAATCTAACAAATTCTTTACTATTTTCTCGATACCGTCATCATCTGCGTACTCCTTAAATAAAATAATGCCATTGTATCTTTGTCCAATAAGTATTGCTTCAAGGTTTTCGTTTATATTCTTGCTTCCGTCATGTGTGAGTCCGTAGCTATCTGTAATAACAAAATGATCAGGCCAATCATTATTACACATTGGCAATTCTAAAAAAATCTCTTCAACCATAGAAATAGAACTAACATCATCTTGCGACTTATAATTTCTGTTTGAATTATTTATAGATAGTAATGCCTTTTGCAATGATGATCCATTCAAAAATTTACCTTCAAAGTAAACATCCTCGTCATTATCATCATTATCATTTTTAAAAGCAAAACCACTATTTATTATATTACTAGTAGCCTTTTCGTATAGCCATTCAAAAATGTCATTAAAATTCGATTGAATAACTGAGCTAGTGCTAAATGCTGATGCTATCTGTAGCCTAAGATCTTCTTGCTTATCTTTTACTTTATCTAAACTACGCTTTTCTTGGTAAAGATACTGCATTTCCATGTAGATTTTATCGTGTATCATTTTCACAAAAACATCTTTGTCGTCTGCTATCAACTTGTCAATGTTAAAGAATTTTGTATAATCTTTAGTAGCTATATCGTTAAGTTGTTTCTTAATCCATTCACTTTCTTCATATGGACTCATATTTTTGGGTAGCCCTGAAACATATTGCCCCATAAGTCTCTCAAGCCCTGAAAATAAATTCTCAGCAAACAAAATTCTTAATTTCTCTTTTGATTTAAATTTAATACCAACTGTTACTTTATCTATGTCCTTCTTAAACAAATAATGCATCAGTACTGTAGTCGTAGATTTAATCCCATCAAGTACATTAAATGATTTTTTAAAATCTTTTAGAATTAAGTGCTTAATAAAAGTGGATTTTCCAACACCTGATTTACCAATAAGCAGCAATATCATTCCTGCAAAGCTCTGAACCAATTCATTTATTCTCATGTTTGTATCCTCCATTTTTTTGTATAGTTCAATAAATATAAAAAGGGCAATGCATAAAGCATTACCCTTGGAATTTATGAACCATGCCAGAAGAAATAGAATACCATATCCATCACCTCTCATTTCATAAACACCAGCAACAGGGTTTCTGCAACCAGCATAATAATTGTATTATACCATTAATTTCGAAAATAGGAAGTTTTTTTGCAAAAAAGTAGTTTTATTAACGTACTTTTTCAATAATCTCACTTAAAACCATTAACATAAGTCCTATGAATCCTAAGGCTATCACAAAAATCAATATAATCGCTCCTTTGAAAGCTGGAATCATCACTTCACTTGCTCCGAATAATTCATCTCGTATTGCTTAATAATCTTATAAAACGTATTCTTCTTAACATCCAGGATACTCTGAAATGTGACAGCTGTTATTTTACCCTTTTTCCATTCCTGATAGTGTTTATCCAGCAGTTGCCTTTGGTGTTTAGTAAGCGTATCTAGATTCATCTTCGGCCTACCAAGATGCTTACCCTTTGCTTTGGCTGCTGCTATACCTTCACGTTGTCTAGCTTCTATTTTATGGCGTTCTTTTTCCGCCATGTAAGATAATAACTCGAATACGATATTAGAAATCAGACTCTTTTCAAGATCCGTCTTGTTATTTGTATTCAGGATAGGAGTATCGATTATTGTAATCTCAACACCCATTCTCCGAAGTTCGTTCCATTCCTTTTTTATCTGGTCCATACTTCGACCAAGGCGATCCAATTCCTTTACTATGATTTCATCACCAGGACGAAGGATTAATTTCAAGGCTTGATATGCGACTCTTTCGAAGTTCTTTCCAGTAGCCTTGTCGATAAATATATCTCTATCATCCAGATTATAAGGTTTAAGCGCTTCTAATTGTCTATCAATACATTGGTCTTTAGCACTTACTCTCACATAAGCAAATGTTTTATTCATTTCAATGCTCCTTTTTACTTATCTGATACATTTATAACACTACATACGTTTGGATAGTGTGCTAGGGATTTTATAAACAGTTGCAAAGTATTTTAATACCTTTATAAACTTTTATTCTTTTTATTATCTTTATTCCTTAAACGTCTGCCTTTATAAACCACTGAAATATCCTTAAGTCAAAATAGGATCTTATAGATTCCCAAAATAAAAAACCACCTATTCAGATGGTTAAATAAAATGTTTCTAGTCACTTTAAACTCATTTGATATATATCTAAATCTGGTACTCTTATTAATTAATCAAAGCTTATATTCATAATCTTCTTCATATTGTGGTATGACATAGTTTAAATTTTTTAATTTATTAACTTCTATATCAACAGACCACGGATCATTTCCTTCTATGTATTCTAATATTGAAAAATTCGCTTCGTCTATATCTTTAGTTGTATCAATATCTAAAAGAAATTTCACCAATAATGTAATTTCTATCTCATCTTCGCCAACCGATGTAAATTTCTCATCTCTAGTATCATAAACTGGATTGTAAGCATATATCTCTACATTTTTTTCTACTATTACACTAGCTGTTACCATAATATCATCGCCTAATATTTCAATATCTTCTAAACTTACATTTACTATATCTCCATCAAAATAAGTTTGTATGTACCCGTCAATAAAATAATTTGAACGAATATTCTCCGGACTTAAGTTAGAAATGTAATCATCTACTTCTGAAAGAATCTGATCGGAAAAGTACTTCAGAATAATTTCTTCGGCCATACCATTTTTCATATCACTTAAAAACTTATTATACAAATCTTGTGATAAAATATGCGAATGCAATTCTTTTACTTTATTATCATTAATCGTTAAAAAATCTTCTATTGACTTATAAGCTTTGATATCAACGTTTCCCTTAATATCATGATGAATTTGATATTGACCATCCGGGGTAGCTTTCGTTATAACATCACAATAAGCCTTAATATCATTAGAAATAAAATGACAATCATCTATACTATTTTTCTCGATAAATAATCGATACGAGTACCAAATTATAGCATCTCTAATTTCTTTCTTAGGGTAATTAAACGCATCGTTATCTTTTGTTTTTACATGACATTGCTTTATAAACGGGGCTTTTTCATACATATCAATTTCTACAATATGTTTTAATATATCAGCTTCATAATCGACAATTATCAATTGGTCATTTTTTTGATATTGATAAAATTTATCATGAAATTCCTTAATAAGATCATCTAAATTTGTATTCATTTGAAATATATGGTCATTACCCTCTAAGTATGGCCTAAGTTTGATGTACGCTGATTGGATATCCGCTAGTTGTTTCTTTAAAAATTCTAAGTGAGCTCTCAAAAGTTCCTCATATACAGTAGGGTTAATCACAATATATACATCGTCAAGTTTTGCCAATTTCATCAAAAGTTTATTCTTACCTTTTGTAAAGAAAGGATCCTTGTAAATGGTGTTGGTATCTAAGAAAATATACATAATATCATCCTTTTATTTTGTCAAAGTACCATCTTTTATATAATATTCAATTTCGCGTGCATTACAGAAATCGATTAGTTTTTCACACAAATTATTATAAAAGCTTCTAACTCCCGGATACTTTGATACCGTTGTATTATAATTAGTCCTTCCGAAAATGATTTTATCTGCGAAAGAAACCGATTCCAAAATCTCTAAAAAATCTTGATCAATAATGTTTGGCGTAGGATATGGTTCAATACTTACCCATGTCTTACATCCTTTTTCATGTAATTTTCTCAAGCTGTTAATTCTATCTATATATGGCGCAGAGTTCTTCTCAATTTCCTTCCTAAAAGCTTCGTTTAATGAAATCAGTGTAATACCATACTGATTGTCCAAAGAAAAGTCGGCTAGCACCTCTGGTAAAATCCCTTTTGTTAATACAGTACACTTAATTCCGTTGCTGTTTAATTTTTTTATGATTTCAATGCTCAAATCAGAAATCTCTTCATATTGATACATGAAAGGGTCCGTTGTAAAACTTAAATGGACTGACTCTATTTTACTTTTATGTTTTGGGATTTCTTTTTCCAATAACTCTAAAGCATTGGAAACAATACAAGGCTCCAACCACTCTTCGAAACTTTTTACCTTTCCGAATCTCTTAGCCATTAAAAATGCATAACAAGGATATAAGCATCCATGAGAGCAGCCTTGTACGTGATTGATTGTATAATCGCCATATTCTACGTTCGTTTTATACAATAATGATTTTCTCTGGATATAATCAGTGACACTTTTCATATCCTCTCCTCACCTTCATATCCTTTTTATATGAAATCCATGTAGCTCTTCTTCCAGTTTCCGTGATCGGTGGATTTCTTGATACAACAATCGAATTCATAGCCTCTAATTCTTTAATGGCAGCGTTAATATCTGATTCAGAATACAGAGGCCCCTTTTCTAAATAAAATGATACCAATATATCATCATAACTTTGGTCGGCAGATGAAATGAAGTTCATTATTACCTCTTTTACACCATCACCTTTACTATAATCGAAAAGTGTCATTTGTCCACCATTAATCAGCTCGCTCGATTTTTTACACATGTTACTAGCCATCTCAACTAATCCATGTTTGTGATTTGTAGCAAAAACCATCCTATATTTAGGCATATTCTGTATTTTAACTTTAATCGGTATATTGATAACATAAGAGAATACGTTACGAAGTTGGTTGCAGTATTCTTCAACAAATCGGTCTTCAGCTTGAAAAGCATCTATTGCTCCAGAATTATAATCAGTTATGATTTTCTGCCAATATGAACCATTTGCTACTCGATTCATGTTCGGTATGTCGTTCTTAGTGCTACCAGAATCGTTCTCTCTTTCTTCAAGAGCAGATATCTCCTCCGAAAGTGGCTTTGCGTTTAAAACCCTGCAACCCTCTCTAATAAACCCAAATGAATTTAAGTTTAGCAACATTTCCATACTCCTGCAGGAGTAAGATTTTAAAGAAGAAAAAATATCAAAATGTAAGCTCTTAATTCCGAATGGATCAATATATAGAAAGACGTTCTGATATTTACAGCTTTCCAATATTTGATGTAATGAAGTTTCATATGCACCAGGATAAATTGTGCATTTATATTGTTGTGTATTGTCCTTAAGGTCATTAGAATACATTTTTTCGATGAAACAAAAATCAATACTGTTGTGTACTTTTGATATTTTTAATGCCTCTTTTGCTATTTCTAATGCCATTAGTGGTGAACCAATTTCTCCATCATCAAAACGACCTTTCCCCGCAAAACAATCAATATATTTTACATTAGCCCTAGTTGCTAAGATCTTATTAAAATACAATTTTAGATAATGTCCTAATAACTTATCTTTCGTTTTTGACCATTCCTTTTTTTCAACAAAGAATGTATCTTTTGCCATCGCCCTATCATCCCATTTCTTAGTAGTTAGTAATAATTTTTACTATTCTACAAAGAAATGAGATAACCTTCAACTCGACAAAACTAGTCATTATTCGACAAAATCTGCTATGGAAACTAAAGTTTTAGTGCCTAAAAAAACTCTAAAAGCCAATCTGAATTTTTTTATCTAATCTTTTAGTACCCAATAATGAGTAATGCATCCAGCAACACCAAGTACTGTTACAACATAAAGTATATACTTCCACCAATACAATAAGATTTCAATCATCTTTCGCCTCCTAGCTTGCGTATAGTTTCTTTGCTTTTTCTATGATCAACTGTATGGAATCATAGTTACTACTCTTATTTGTAACCTCGTAGATAACAAAGTTTTGATTTTTCGAGTTATGTTTACTTAGCCTCACCCGGTACCCTTCATCTGTAAGCATTTCTTTAAGTATTGGTGCATTATCTTTTAAAACAGGTACCAAGATTCTACCCATCTTCGCTTGATTAGCTAATATCACGATATTTCCCTCCTTCAGCATGATCCAGGGATATAACTCTCCAGCCAGCTCGTAATTTTTTATTAAGCTCATGAAATGTTAATGGCTCATACACAGTTACCTTTTGTTCGTTTTCAATTCTAAATAATAAATACCACCTCTTATTCTTACGACTCACAAAGATCACCTTCCTAAAATAATTTTAGCACCTACATTAGGTGCTTAATTAAGATGCTTCTTTTGTTTTAGATCTTGATGTCCGGTTATAATCAGAGCATTTTGTAACATACTCCTTTTTGCCTTTACACTTATACTCACAATACGATTTAGTATCCAGATCACTGATATCACATGTTTCAATCTTTTCGCATCTGGAACAATAGCAAAGCTTGCAATTCTCACCTAAATTCATTATATTGACCTCCTAATCACTTAACATTCATGTTTTTTAAGTTATCTATCACTACCTCCATTTGCTTATTTGCAAGAAGTTCTGATCGCTGTTGTTCATCTGGCGTTTCCTGCTTATCACCCATCAACTGTATAAACTGACTTTTCTTTAGCCCTACAGTCTCTAAGATTTGATCATCAGAAGTATTAGAAGCAATTAAGTAATAAGAAAATACAGTTCTCTTTTGACCGTCTCTAGCTAATCGGCCCTCACATTGATGATGAATACCAGCTGACCAATCAAGTTCACCAAACACAATGAATCTACAAGCATGCTGCAGGCCATCAATTCCTTCCCCAGTTCTAAGAGACATCACCAATAGCTTCGAATCCCCATTCATAAATCGATCCAGGCTTTCATCTCGATTCTTTGACTTTCCATGTATGAACACTGGGTTATATTCTTTAAATTCTTCTTCCCAAATCTCGTACACCTGGTGGTGATAACCATATAACAGAACCTTTTCCCCTGTATCCAGTAAACTTTTCACAAAAATAGCTACATGGGCAGCTTTCGCTATTCCTGTAGCTTTACGGGTTTCTTCCACTATTTTCGTTTTTAATTGCCCTTTAAGGCTCCATTCACTGGTCTCACTGTATTTCTTTGCTTTATCTAATGTTTCGTACTCCTTAAGTAACTTTTCGAATAGATCTTGGTCCATATCGATGTCAACTATACTACGGTTTAATGGTGGTAATTCCAGCTTAGCCTCATCTTCAGTCCTACGTAATAACAATCCTTCGTTTTTCAAATGATTATTTAGCACCTCAGGCTCGGCAACAAGTTTGGTACCATAACCGGTACACCATTCCCTCGAAAAGCTTTCCCAATCCCCTAAACAGTGATGTTCAATAATATTTAATACACTATGGATCTCATTGCCGTAATTGTAGATTGGCGTGGCCGACATACCTATTGAGTATTCAGCTTGTTCACTAAGCAAGGACGCTGCACTATACTTTTGTGTACCTGTGTGCCGTAAATGATGGATTTCATCAAAGCCTACAATTGGGAAGCTGTAAGCATCTAATGCGTCCTTCCAATAACCGATTAACCCATAGTGTGTAATATACATAGGAACCTGTGGCAATTCATAAGGCTTGGTACCCGTGATGAAGTGAATATTGTCATCCCTATCAAATAATGCATAGTTCTGTCCCTTCATAACCGGAAGTTCTAGAAACTCGTCAATTTTTCTGCGCCATTGCTTCATCAAATGTTTTGGCACAACCAGTAAGACAGGCCACTGATTTACCGTTGCTACAAGTGCTAAAAATTGCACTGTTTTCCCAAGCCCCACCTCATCGGCCAATAATGTTTTCTTGAAATGTTGCATCCATGCTAAGCCCTCTTTTTGATACTTTCTTAATATTCCTTTGAATATCTTACCTGGATTCTTTTGATTTGGTTGAAAAAGTATTTTCCTACTTTCTATCGCATGGTTAACAATCTTAACGTATTCGCTATCCCACTTCTCATAACACTTAACCTCTAGTGGGTACCGGAGCATTAACCAATTAAGATCCCCTGTTGATCTCTTATTAGCCTTAAATCTTGCCACACCAGATCCTCGACTATCAGCTGATGGAAATAATCTTTTTATTAGCTGCAGAACGATTGGTTGTGCATGTATGATCCAAGAACCGGTTCGGTCTTCATAATCAATACTTCCGTAGTACGTTGTTTCTCTCTGAGGCTGTAAATATGCTGGGGCAGAATAATTCCTACTCATTTGTTTAGCTGCATTCACAAGGACACCCCCCACAATCGATTTAAGCCTATACTAACACACGTTTTACCGTTTATTTTTTCTGGAACCTTCACTCGATTATCACAGACTAAAATAACAGCCAATACACTTTCAAACTGTGCATATCTTTCTAATTGATCAATGACAAGATTTCGATTTGGCTTGCCTTTTTTAACCTCAATTATAATTCCAGTGTTATCACCCGTATAAATAAAAAAATCCACGCGGTTTCGTGGGGCCAATACTTTTTCCTTCTCATATTCTACGTTGTTTTGATCAAGGATCCTTTTAATTTCGTATTGGATATCAAACTCAGAGGTTGTTACCGGAAGCCTTAACTGTTTTAAAAGTTTAATGATAAAAGGCACATTTACATTTTGATTTGCTAGGTTTCTAAATAGCATTTACACACTCCCTTTCTTAAAAGTAAAAAAGCCACCCACGATAGGTGACCCGTTGAGCACGATAGATTATCTACTAACCCGCGCATATTATTAAGTTGCTTACCGTATATTTCTTACTATAATCATAATACCACATTTTTCAGTCGCAAAACTCCGCATTTTCTCCGCGTTTTTTTATTTATTAGCATTATTGTTATTGGCAAAATAAAGAATGCCATAAAAGTAAATCTATCTTAATAATATTAAGTATATAAAAGTAATTAATCAAAAATATAGGCCAGGAATAGTTGCGTACAATGCCTACTACATCAATTCTTATAATCAAGGGCGTATGGAATTTAGGAATAATGCCTGTAGATAACGTATAATTTCTTATGGCTTTTGGGAGCACTTGATTGTGGATATTATTTATTTCATGGAATTTGGGAATATCCACAGACATAAAAACGGTCAAAAATACATAATCTGTAATTTTGACCGTTAATTTGTATATTTTTTATACTTGTTATCATCCAAGACTGTTATTGCCACCTCGTATTTCCATGACTGTAGAAATTGCTTCTATTATTACTAAACACGAATAGACGGATCGTTTGAGTCTATCCGTCTTTATGTTAACTGTGCTGCTGTATTTGTATTCCTCTTAGCAGCATTGGTTATATATCCTATGATATTTTTTGGCCATTCTTTTTCGTAGTCTATTTTCGATCGCAGCCTAAACATTATATCGTCAATCGCAGATACCCCATATACACAAGCTAAATTCACGATTGTCATCGCCTCACTGATCTTAAATTTCGTTGTGAATTGGTACATAATTAACATCTTTAATATCTGTGATGTAAGGCTGGATATAATATCGGGGGCTGTATTTTTCAAATCCATCAAGAAAGATAGTGTATCTTCATTCTTATCCACTACACTATCACCTAAAGCAAATTCCCATTGTTTCTTGGCATCATTAAATTCACCATGTACAGCTTTTACATGAATCAATTCATAAATATAACTATTTAATTCACAGGGCATTAACCCGAATATTTCACATAGTTTCTTCTGATCAAATTTTAATGATTCTTTTCGCTTGCCTATTCTAGCAAGTAGATATAACAATATACGCTTAGCTCTAGGTCGAATTAAGCGATTTATACCGGATATGATCGGTTTGATAGAAACGGTAATATATCCACCAAGATTCTTCTGTTCTTCGAGTGGAAGATCTTTATGATGGATTGGATTTGTTAAATGCATTTTTTGATAGTCTTTGAGAAATATAGTTTTCTTAGAATCTATATATGTAAATTCATCTTTATCCGCTAGTTTTCTAAAGGCTCTCATATAACTCTCTATTGGCATATTAAAGCTTAGTGCGGTCTTGTAATGCTCATAATTTTGTACGATTCCTGTTGAGGGATCACAAACTGTATATAAGTATTCCATCAGTTCATTCTCTGATTTGGTCCATGTTCTTGACTTCTCTAATAAAAAGAGACGAGGGATTTTAATAGAAAAGTTGAGTTTTGAAGGATATCTGTTTAACATTCTTCTACATGCCCGGTTGTATGTTGTCTGAAGAAAACTCAATTCTACTTCCCTCCTCTCTTTATTATCTGTGTTTACATATATCCTAATGCATTCGCTAATGCAGCCAGCGCAGATGATTTTAGTTTACGTTCATAGAAATATGTCTTTTCGAAAGGTAATTCTGCTATTGTCTCTTCATCGCTTCTAGCATTTTGACCCCTAGTGAATGGTTCAATATACTTGATGCGCACAACTTCCTTTTGCTCTAATGTTAGACAACTTAATATCTTTTCCATGTCGTCTACTTTGAGCTTTAGTTCTAGATATCTAGCAAAAAACTCATCACATTTTTCTTCTAGTCTTATTAGCACCTTTTCGCTTTTACTAAGATGAATCTCTCCACCGACAACCCTTTCTAAATCACTATAGCTTGCAGTGTTATTAGGAAGATTATGTACATATAGTTTCTTGTCCTCAGAACGTTTTAGACAGTGCTTCATTTCTTTTAAGGCGCTAATATACTCTCCTTTTAACCATTGGACCACTTTTTTCTCATAAATTTTAGGAGAAGGAGCTTGGCATTCATCTATTACCAGCTGCTCACTTAAAAAATTGCTAATAGCTTCTTTATTCTTTGCCACTTTAATCAGTTGATCTTTAATCATATCTAGTTCTATCTGTATTTCGTTTCTAACATCCGGATGGACAATCTTCTCTAAATAGCGTTTTTGCCGTATATACAATTGCTTCAACTGCTTTTCACCGTTTGGTAGACTCACACCGCGCTCCTCCTTCCTATTAAATTCAATGTCTTTGCACCTTCTAAATTCACTGCTATTATTTGCAAATGTCTATAGTCCACTGTAAGTTATTTAGATGCACAGCCATCCTCTAGCTTAAACCCTCAAAAACAAAGGATAATATCCATGCATAGCCTTTGAAAAAGCAACGGGCTCTTCTTTTTCACCGACTTGCCTTTTCATGTTTTTGCATTGTGTTTTTGAATACAAATTTTTTGGTCTATTCTCGATTCCCTTATAGTACGGTTTTCCTGATAATCTAACGTATTTTGAAGTGTAGCATCCGTAACTATTTATCATTTCGATTGTTTCTCCATCTATAATGGTATTAACAGGCTCGTACCTTATATATCCCATAAATGACCCTCCATCCTGGTGAACATTCAAATCATTTTCTGTATGAGTATCTTATCTTTGTGTATCAATATACCGCCAACTTTGCGGAGCTGTAGTCAATCCAAGTTTTGAAATTAGTATAGGTTTAGGGTATTTTTTAACATTAGAAATATCCCAACCCGAAATCTTACCATTACCCATATAATCAATAATTTCATCCAGATGAACGCAACTACCATCCTGAAATACTTGAGGAACATTAGTTGTTGTAATACCTTTGCAAATATACTCTCCTACTACTGCGCCAACGCCTTTTTTTGTTTCATAAATATAAACTTTAAAGGGAAAAGTAATGTCTCTTGGCTTTGATTTTCTTAATTCTTTTGTTTTTCTGCCGTCAAATATAAGCTTTGTCCATTTTGGATGAATGCTTTGAATTATTTCTTTCATGTCATTCCTCCTGATCATCATTGTCTTATAGATGTGTAATAACTAATCTTTTCGTATCCTTGTCTTTCGGCTTCATCCATTTTATGGAGTAATTGCATGATATTATGCGTTGGCTTGAAGTCAGAGTTAGATTTGACAAAATTTATGGAGCATGTAGAAGCTACTCACGAAGATTTAACAGATGATCCAATGTGAAATTAGCTTTCTTTAATAACTTTGCCATTACAAAGGATAGCAAATCTATTGTCGTAAGCAAGACTTAGAGCAGATAATACATATTCCGCATATGGTTTCACATCACTCCAAGCTATGGCTGTCCAAATCAAACTGTCACCATCTTGAATCCCTTTACATATTTCATATTTCATTTTAAATCACTCCGTTGCAATATAATCACGATCCGTTGCATCATCTTATTTATGTGTAATAGATAGGCCATCTATTTCTACTGCGAATATTTTCTAACTCATTTTTTATTACATTTAAACCATCCGGAGTTAATAAAGTCTTTGACACTTGAACCAATCCTTTCAATTTATCTGCTACATATTCTAATCATCAAGTGATAACCTTTAAATTTGGTTTGGTAAGTAGTAATCGATCTTTTAATATTTTTAACTCTTTCACATGATGGATATAGTTACCCATTATTGCATCTACTAAAAACAATAGGTACTCTCGTTCATCAAAAGGTATGTTATCGATATCATGCTCTAAAACCGATTCTCTCTGTGAATGACTACTTTGTACCATATCTTCTAGCTTCTTTTCTAAAATAGGATTGCATGTATGGATTTTCATATCCTTCCCCCTATATGATTGAAGACTCAGCTCACATTCTCTTATTTATGTGCAACATACGGTTCTGGCTCGTAGTAAGGTTGCCAAGCTACTACTTGGTATTGGTCGCTATCGTCTAAGCTTTTAATCATAGTTATATGCCATCTACCAGATGAGCTTAGATACATCTTCGAACAGAAACCTTCTTCACCATTTGTAGGTTGTACCCACACCCAACAATCTTTTTTTGTTTCAGGCATTCTTTCATTTACATCTATCCATTTATTCACAAAATCATCCCTTCCTTATTAACTAACTTATAGGGTTATCTAACTTGTCTTTCATTTAAACCTATTCGCCCTCTTCAATAGAAATAGGAAGTTTTGCGTTAACCAAGCCCTGAAAACCTTCTAGCATAACTACAAGTGGTCCTGTTCCAAAAAGCTTAAATTCATCCGACAAGCAAGTCGTTATTTTCCCTTCATACTCTACTTTGTCACCATTCTTTAACATTATCAATTCACCCCTTAGTACTGCGTATTATAATCAAATTACGCAATCTAGATTGCATGTCTCATTTGCTTTCCGTCTCTTCTTCGAAAGCTGGGAATGTCGAATATTTGCTTTGAGCTTAGTTCTTGAATGTTTTTATGTAAATATTCTATATACTTGGCCTGAAAGTCTGACCTAGCTTTAGAGTTAGTAGTGATATAAATGGAACTGATTTGATTCTTTAATGTTTTAACCGATTTATGCATCATCTTGGCTATTCCTACTGCGTTCTCGTTTGCTGTTAGAAGATGAAACGCAACTTCTCTTTCTGTGTTGGTAAGCTTATATTCACTGAGGAATTCATTAACTAATCTTTCCGGTAAATCATTTATGGAATTTAGCATGTTAATCTCCTTCCTATTGCCTTAATATTCATGTATTGATGTGATTCTTGGCTTTTGAGTGTTGGTAAGCTTAATAGATACAAACATGTTGGGAAAAGCACTAGACCTAAAATAGAAATCATGATAAAATTTAGATAACCTATTGATTGGATGAAATGTAACAATTTCACCAGTCCTTTCTGAGAGAGATAATGCGGGAACATTATCTCTCTTTTTATATTTTTATTAGTCTTACGAGTTACAACTCTACCCCTTTACTTACAATGTCTTTAAGGGTTTGTAGACATTGCTCTTTCGATTCATTGTTCATTCTGCTATTCTCTGAGATGTAGGCTTGGTATATCTCTTCGAAGTAATCCTCATCTTCTAATAAATCATTCATGTCATCTAGGCTATAATCGTTGTCATATAGGTAATGGCGGATATTCGAGTGGTACTCACTCGTACCGAAGGCTCTTTCATACCACTCATTCGCTTTATCCCTCTCATCAGATCCATTCGATTGCCAACCGGTTAAATCTCCAACAAAAGATGATATAAGCTCCCCTGCATCTCGGAATCCAGCTTTATATGCCATTAGTTTCAAGTTGCTATACTCTTTGTCGGTGAGAGATATTTTAATATCCTCGCGATTCGCCTTCGTATTTAAGTCTTCTCTCTGCTTTTGGGCATAATCGCTCAACATTTCTTTCCATTCAGCTTTTGGATCAAGTACAGTCACGTTTTCGCCTCCATTCGTTTGATCAATTGGGTTTTGTCCTTAATATCCGTACTCACTGTCCTCATCGTCTATAACGTTGTAACAAATGTCGTTCGATAAGCGTTCCATTGGTTTATCAATCTCTGTGTTTACTGGATATTGATGATTCATAACGAAACCTTGATTTGATAGTCTTTGAATCTCAACTGATAGTGACAAGACAATGGATTTTAGATCAGCGATTTCTCTACTAATTTGTAATTCATTAGATCTCTGATTCTGGTGGGTATTAGTTAATTGATTAGAACTGAACGCTAAATCTTGTTCTGCCCACTTGATCGCTTGCTTGGTTAATAACCTTTGATCAGATAAAGAGTTTAGATAGTTATAAACTTCCTCTGTCATCCTGTCTGTAGTAATATTTAGCTGCTTCTTTCTACTCCTGGTTGTCATTTACTTCACCAACTTCAGTAGTTGGAACCGTAGTTTTTTCAATCAATCCCATTTTCGCAAGTTGGCTCTTAGCATATATCTCTCCGCCAAAGATATTGAGTTTTCGAGATTCATCAGGAAATATGTGATAATTACTTGCTATATCTTTATTTAATGCTTGTACTAATACTTGCTCAATGTACTTTTTCAGTATCTCTGACACTCCACCGGTCCAGATGTAATAAACTGTTTGTCCATGGGAGAAATGAAAGGTATTGAGTGCTTTAATAACTATAATACTTGCTAATTCCTGGAGCGCGTTTTCAATAATGCTTGTAAAATCGGTTTTCTTTTTTGTCGTTGGATCCTCATATTCAAATATTCCAAACTTAATATTCTCTAAAATAAACCGTTCTAAGGTTCTTACATCGCCGAAGTAATCCATCAGCTTTGTAGTTCTTAAATCTTCAAGGCTTTTTAAGTAACTTTTATCTGTAAAGGATGCAAAATCATCGGTGTCGGCTGGTTTGCGTAATCTAGGTTGTAGTTTCGTAAGGTCCAAAGTCTGTGCTCCCCAGTCGCAAATGACTGAATGTGACATATCAAACTTCGAGATATTTTTCGGGGCTAATTGGAGATCGAATTTGAGTGCGTATCTTGATGTTTCTCCTTCTACTCTGCATACTGCTTTCTTTACGGTAATATTTAATACTCGCTGGTAATTGGGAGTGATCAACTCTACTTCATGATTTTTCTCAAATCGTTGTTCCATCTTTTTTAGCATATCGCCGAAATTATCCGATTTTTTGATTAACCATATCGGTAGCATGGTAAGGAAATACTCAATATCTATTAAATAAACGTCTTGATTCAATTCGCTTTCGATAGATTGTTCTGGATCTGAAATAGACTGATTTACATGATAGAATGCTAGAGCTGCTAGCCAAGTTACAATAACCGTTAAAGACTCCGTTTTATCATGCAGCTTGAAAATGTGTTCATTGCCGAAAATATCAGTCTCTGCCTTCCGCCCGACTTTGAAATATCTGTCTTTTCCATCAAGATTGATTTTGATAACTAATTGTTCTTTTAGCTGTTCCATATCAACACTATCCGTAAATAACGAACTTGCCTTCTTCTCTGAAATTTCAGTAATACTTGATGGCATTTCGAAATAATTCCCATCGATTAGATGCTGGCTCATAGAGTTTCCGAAATCACTGATACAACGTGTAATGTTCATAATAATGTTGCTCCTCTCATATTCTCTTTTTTCGATATAGGATGATCCATACAGGTTGACCCTTTAAGCTTGTCTTAGATTGTATGTCAACTTCTTCCCAGTCAATTAGATATAGCTTAGCTATAGATATAGCTTGATTGGGATCCGTAAACGGTAAACTGGCAAACCAACCGTAGTCAAAATTTTCAGAATTAAACATACTGAAAGTTCCTTTTATTATTAAATTCGATCTTCGGTAATTAAAGGTGATTTTGATTGAAAAGAAATTGAATGGTTTTAAGGGATTATTTACTAGTAAAAAACTGTTGTATTTCGAGGGAATATCGGATATAATGAGGGTGTCAAGCGTCATTATATCCGATTTTCCAAAGCGTGCTAGGTTCCTAACCTAGTGCGTTTTTTCTTTGTCTGTTTTTCTATGTTGTATTTAGCTAGGAGTTTCTTGGCCCAGGCATCATGGAATTGCTTCTTTTTTTCCTGCAAGTCTTCTCGTAACTTCTCCATGTACTTAGCGCGTAACTCATAACTTTCTGCATTAGCTTCCTTAATACCTAAATCTAATCCTTGGCATATGAGCTCGATTGCATGTCCGTCTAGTTCTATTAAAGCCATTGCCTTTAATGCCTCTTCGTTTGGTTCAGCTCGTAACATTTGTTTCCCTCCTCTCTAATACTTGTCCAATACGCAGAGAATACTCTCTGCTATCCATTAACGACCTTTTTTATGGGGCTTTTCGTAGATGTAATTCTTAAAGGCTTAATAGATACACTTTGAAAATACGGGGAAAATGCATCATTGAAAGCTTTGGCAGCATCTGCGTTATTGAATTTCTCTTTTCCTAGCTTTAATTTGCTGCTCATACATATCACCTCGTTACAGAATATGCGGTGATGATCATCGGACTACCATAGTTTCTCACCCAAATTCTATTATTTTTTCTACTACTGCCACTCGATACAAAATTAAGACCGATCAACTTAGAAAACTATGTTTTCTAGATAAAAATTCTAATATGAGAAGGTTTTTATTGAAGTTACCTAGAATTTATTTCTTAGTTGTTAAATTTTACTAAGACAACTATCTTTAAAATTCAGTTAAGTTTTATAGGCTGGGCACATATTGGAGTGATCAATTTGACTTGCCAACATTATTCATGTAAAAAATCTACTTTTTTTAGTGACAAACATATTTGCAAGGTATCCTTTGAAGATAGGAACATTGATGATAACCACTCTAAAATATTTTGTTTGACAAAAGAGGAATGGCATAGCACTGCCAAATATAAAGATTGTCCTTACTATAAGTAACTAAATTTAGCCCAGCCTATATTTTTTTAAACTTTAAATTGTCAATAGCCTGTTGCATCACTTTTTGTTCGATTGTATAATCTACGCTATCTCTGACGACCATCGCTTCTATGACTGTTAAATCTCTTGCAATAATCAAGCGATAAATTGCATCACCCAAGCGATCAGTACAGTCTTTAAGTTTGCTTTTTAATTCATGATTTGTGCTCAGTTCTTTTCTTTCATTCATAGTGAAACCTCCGTTTCGACTATTCTCAACTTGTGTTTACATAACTTTGGTGTAATAACATTAAAACGAATATCATTAGAGATTTGTTCAGCTAGAACTTTGATTTCTTCAAGTGTGAGTTCTTCGCCCAAGATATATTCTTGAAAACATTTAACAAGCTCTTGCTGTATTTGAGCAATCTCAGCAGTAATAGACTCAACTACTTTTTCTTGCTCTATCATTAAACATCCCTACCTTCTACTTTTTTTCTCTCTTCTACTGTCACCCGATACAAAATCAAGACCGATCAACTTAGAAAGCTATCTTTTCTAGATAAAAATTCTAATGTGAGAAGGTTTTTATTGAAGTTATCTAGAATTTATTTCCTTGTTGTTAAATTTTACTAAGGAGTGACATTATGAATTCAAATCTTGATTACGATTGGAAGAATATCTTTCTTGGAACTTCTTCCAAAGACAGCATGAAGGCATATCCTGTATTGAGTTTCATCGTTCTTATCTATACGTATTTAGCCTTAATCGCTGGTGGTGTGGTACTTATTGGTGCATTAAATGCATTATTCGATGGTGAGTTTTTTCAGTTTCTGCTTTACACAGTTGGGGCTGCGTTTCTATGGGCGATGATAAAACTAACCGCCGAAATTATCCAACTTGTTGTGAATATTGCAGATAATACTCGTCGTTCCGCAGAGTATTTGAAGCAAATAGCAGAAAAAGAGTAATACTGTAAATTTAGAGTAGGGGCAGTGGATGTTAATCTTTAAGTCCATTTGCCTCTTTTTTCGATAGCTACGAAAAGTTACGCTGTAGTTCTAGAATATTCCGTTATAACGGTTTCCGTTAGTTTGTTGTCATAAAAAACCTGGACATTAACTTGCAATGTGTCAGCAGCTATCATAATCCTCTCTGCAGTGTATTTAGTGCTTCCTGATGCTAAATGTTTATATCCTTGTATCGTCTTATAGCCAAGGCGTTTTGCCATATGTGTTTTTGATACTCCTTTAGCAATTCTGATTTTTTCTACATTTTCATTTACATTACTCATATGTTCACCTCCTATAATAACGATTTCCGTTAGTTGAATTATACTAACGATTTTTGTTAGTGTCAATATATAATTTAGATATTTTCTCATTTATCGTTAGTTTTATACCCAAATCCGTTAGTAACTGCTATATTATAGATGATTGGAGGGTTGTTTTATATGTCTATAGGAACCGGGGATAGGATTAAATATTTTAGAAAGCTTCGTAAGTTTACACAAAAAGAATTAGGCGATAAAGTTAACCGTTCGCCTCAAGTTATTTCTAATTGGGAAAGAGAATACTCTGACCCAGACCATGAGGACATTGCATTATTGTCTCAAGCACTTAATTGTTCAACCGACTACCTCCTTGGAAGAACCAATAACCCGTCCATTGCTGAAGTTCATAATATCGAGGATGAAAAAACTCCTGACGAGCAACTAAAGGAATTATTATCTGATCCTACGATGTTAGTTGCATTCTCTGATTATGATAATTGGTCAGACGACGATAAGAAAGAATTGATTGCATATTTACGGGCGAAAAAAATGTCGAGAGATGTAAATAAATTATCAGAATAAGAAAAACGACACTCAAAAATAGAGTAGTCGTTTTTCTGCTTTTATACCATTTGTCGAATTTTGTTGAAATATGAAATATGTTGTCGGTTTAATAATAAGGAAGGTTGTGAAAAATTAGGTGAACGACGAAGATTTAACACACAGTAAAATATTATCACTTCTGCTTAAGCCATTATTTAAGATTTAAATAAGAAAGGTTGGTATGAGTCAATGAAATCTACTCCTGGCGAAGCTTTATTCAGATTTTTCCAAACTGATTTGAACGAGAGTAATACAATAGAGTTAAGTTTTACTCCAAACATACCTATTGAAGAAAAGCAATATAAACACATTAGTCACAATTTATTACTTACCGTCACAGGATATCTTTTAATTCTAAACTTAGAGTCTTTAGACAATAACAAACAAATCACGTTTTGTATCCCAGATATTAAAAACGTAGAGCTCAATAACGAAAGCTTAGATGATAATTATTGTAAATATTATTTAAATTGTCACGTTCGTACTCACTATTACGAATATCAAGAACTAATTGAAATGAAAAATGCAGGAATTGAAATCAGCTCCAGAAAAATCGAAGAAATACTTAGAAATATCAATATGACTTATAGAATTATAATTAAAAAGTAAAAGACCCCGCGTCGCCGTATGGTAACGAAAGGTCTTTTAGATCTTATAGCCTCGCCGTGTGGTAAGGAGTTAACTAATTATAGCAAAAAAAAATCCGTTTTGTCAATGGAGGGTAAGATATGAACAATTGTTCAAATTCAAAGGTTCAGTATTATCAGATATATTTTGACGAGTCAAATAAAATTGAAAGCAACCCTAATACTATATATTCATTTTATGGAGCACTTGGGATAGACCAACATTCCGCTACAAAATTAGAAAGTGAAGTTCAATCATTCTTAGGGAAAAATGAATTGCATTTTGTAGATTTCACTAGCGATACTTTAATAGACCGTTATTATAACGTGCTTAGTACAGCATTAAAAAAGAACATAAAAATCAATGTAATTATGCTAGTAAATATATCTGTGCTTAAATCTTCAAAATACTTAAATTTAAAATTAAATGATATTCGGAATTTATTCTATATTAAAATACCAGAGCGTTTAATCTACGGAATAACGCGTGATATCGAGACTAATAACGCAAATGCCCAGCCTACTAATATCTATATTGATAAATCGGCTGAATACACAGCACTCTTGTTAAATTCAAAAATAAAAGATCAATTAAACGCTCAATCTGCTTATAGAAACCTAAAATATATAATTAACGAAGTTACGGATCATGATTCAAAAGACAATATTTTTCTCCAAATAATTGATAATCTACTAGGTATCACTTCTTTTGTTATTGAGCAAAAGTATTCTAATAATAGTATAGCCTCAAAAGTAAAAAGCGAACTTATATATCGATTAATACACACAGGATTAAAAGATATGCAAGATAAAATCCGAATTTTTGTATGGAACATGGATAGTCAGTTAGTTGAAGTTTCTTATTCTAAATATCTTAATGATTTTCTCTTGCATAAAAATAATTATGACAACAAAGAAATGTTCAAATTAAAAACTATTATTGATAATAATCCTAATGCTTTAGAAAGCTTTTACTTAAAAGAAATGGGTTATGCTAACTCTCGACTTAAAACTCTGAGAGGATATATAAATGAGCTAGAAGGAAGAGCAAGAACTTTTAGCAAAGATAAACGGAGCTGATCTATTGTACCGTAGCATTTTAAGAAAGGTTAATAGTATTCATGCACAGTTTCAAATCGATGTATTCCCCGTGCCAATTCACATCATAGAGAATATAATATCTACCAATAAGTTTTGCTTTAGTCATCGTATAAAAATGAACCAGATGATTGTCATTGATAATACGATTATATCTCCACCAAAGATTGATGATACGGCCGATTACAGATATAAATTAGCACACGAGCTCGGACATATTATCTTACATCCTAATAATCACTTTTTCGAAACAAAAGTTGTTCATAACAGACGAGAAAAGGAAGCTGATGTCTTCGCTGCATATTTTCTTATGCCCGATAAACATATGTTGTTTACCCTAAACGCCGGTTATCAAGAATATGATTGGATAGAGCTCTATGGAGTACCAGAAAAACTCATAACAATTAGAAAACAACTTATAATTGATTCACTTAATACAAAGTTAAGAACCGGGGAAGTTGTTTGAGACCGTAAAACATTTATAGCCCGAGATCGATATCTCGGGCTATTATAATATGCTGTATTTAACTTTGTTAGATTATTGATCTTATCAAAGTCTTATTGGTATAGTATTCCATTCGTTATAATCAAACGTTGTGTTTCATAGCTATTGGTTTTATAGGAACATTGAAACACTAGACGTTCAATGCCTGTAACATCTAATTCATAATTAGTTGTTTTAAACCCTGGACCGATATTAATTTCCTTCAGCACTTTATCATCGCCTAAAATTTTTAATTTTGTTGATCCATATTTGTCAGACGCAAAACGATGATCTATTCCTATACCAACGCTTAGCCTTTTATAATATTTGTTAAGCGCGAATCGTAATGTTGGTTCACTCCTTGCATATGATCCATGCATAATGTATGAATTTAGATGTGTTATGTTATCTACGTCTTTAATAAAGCGAGTTGACATGAATCCACTTTCTACATGTGTTTCAATACTCCCATTCACCCAGTATGCTTGACGCGTTAGCTGTTCGCTATTACTTACATGAATGTTACCACTCGTCAAATCTATATTGAATAGATGATCTAATACATATAGTTTCACAAATTCATGTTCAGTGGATATATCTTGATCGAATTTATCAGAAATAATAAAGCTCTTTGGAATATCTTTAAAAAATTCCTCTTTATAGAATTGGCTTACTAATTTATTTGTTAATGGCAAATATAAATGATTCCGCCCATTAAACGAGAAGTCAATTTTTGGAGTAATAGTACCTTCAACAGTAATATTGTTGTTGTCTATTTTTATTTTTTTTATACCAATTGTAAATTGCTCATTAGAGTATGTTGCATCAGATGCAATTTCTAAACCATTTGTTTGGTGACGCTGCATACCAGGCAATATAGTGCTATCTGTTGTATCGCTAAATAAAAGTGTCTTGTATTCGCTTTGATTCGCTAGTGCTGGGAAACGATAATCGACTCGAACTATCTTAAGACCCATATCTTTATCAAGATGCTGAATGCCAATAACATAATCTTTATAAAAACGAAATTGCTTTGAATTATTAGTATTGTGATTTCCATTGTCGAAGATAACTCTAGTCTCAAAATCGAAATTCATCTTTTCTGCAGCGTAACGAGCTGGTCCCTCGTATTTATAAAAAAGTGCATTCCGTTTATTATCTACACCTTCTCCTAGTAACGTAATCTTACTAGTACCATCATCATATAAAACTTGTCCTCTTGTCTTAATTTCCGTTGGAAACGTTATATATTTTTCTCGTTCCGAATTAATCTTTTCTTGATACTGTACAATTACCTCTGGTTGTACTAACTCTGGCAGATTCTTACTTATTGAGCTTAAAGCAACAAGGTTAACTTCAGCTGTATCTAGCAGTAAATTTTCTATACCACGGTCTATCTCGTCTTTTAGTCTAGGATAAACAATGTCTTTAACTTTACTAGTATAAGCAACTCTAATTTCTTCAATTTCTTTGAACATTTTTGATTGAGCATAGCTCTCTAGTTTGCTGTGTAGTACGTAAATGTTATCAAGGGTTGATATGACCTGATTATAATTAGGATCTTCAAAGCTTACGTCATTAACATTATTCTTCACGGCCTCTAACTCTGATACGAGTTTATTAAGGTTTTCTTTTAATTTATTCGCGTTACTTAGTAGTTCCTCCGTTATCTTGTGCCTTCCATAACCAAACTTTAGAGTTTCAGGATCCATTCCTAAGATAGTATTATATGATTTAACTGCTTCTTCAATTTCTAAATTTTCCATTGCAGCTCGCGCTTTGTCCATTTCCTTCTTATAGCTAGAATCATTTCCACTACAAGCACTCAATAAGAGAATGGTAAAGATCAACAGTAAATACTTGAAACTATTATTCATTTGTCACACCTCCTTCAGTCAATTTATCCTCTGTTTTATGTGCAACATATTTTCGGTATATAAAGTAACCTGCTACAATTAGAAGTATTGCTATTAAATAGTTTATGATATTTGACCCTTTCGCCTTATATATGACTATTGTATTTCTTCCGTCTATACGAATTTTATTCTTTTTACCATCAACAAATAATACACCTTCAGACATGTATTCCACGTTGCTTGGTAGAGTAATAACTAAACCTACTGAATTTTTGTCAAAATTATTGATATTCAAAAGCGCATAATCTTTATACTTTTCTAATTCATCTTTCGATACGTTGTTATTGTTTTGGTCTTTTAGATTGTTTAATAAAGACGGTTTATAGTCCATGAAGTCTTCTACTGTGACTAATAAATAGGACTTGTCTAATTGAGTTACGTTTTCAAACTCAAGATTCGCAGTAAATGCGTTATTTTTGGTAGAAATACTATTTACTTTTATTACTTGTTTACCAACTTCAGTGTTAATTTTAGCTATCTCTTTTTCTAACTCCTTCTTGACTTCTTCAGGTGGAATCAAGCTACCAGTTGCAATGGTGTAGGTTGCTTTTCCCGATCCATCTGGATTTAAACTTACTTGAATGTCAGCGCATCCAGTAAGCAGCATGACTAGCAGCATTGCACTCAATAATAATACATAAATATTTTTCTTCACTTTCTACAGCTCCTTTTGTCAAGTATCATTTTCCGAAATGCAATAATCCAAGCGTAATCCCATTAAGAGAAAATAGCGTTTTATTGCAACATATAACATTTCTAAATGATGCTGTAAAAATCCTTCTATTTTACAAAGCTTGTCAAATTTCGACAAATTGTTACATTAGTGTTTTGTTTATTTTGCACATTTATGTTGAATTAGGCTAAAAATATTGTCTGCCTGCCATGGTTTAAAATCATAAAAACGACACTCATATTGAGCGTCGTTCTAACTACCTCAGAACTTTATTAATAAAATCTAAACAGGTGCCGTTAGGTTATATTTCACAATATTGACACATAATAATAATTGACATCTTATATCCTATGATATAGGATGTGACTAAATAAAACTTTAGTGCTTGGGAGCAAGGACAATCAACTTAGGGTTGGTTCGTCGTTGCTCCTTTTGCATTTACCAAAATATCATACAACAATAATAGTCTTCTTAGTTCAGTTGAAATAGAAATTTCACCCTTATCTTTTAAATCCGCTAAGTTAGCTATTAGAAATCGTTTTACTGTCTCTAGTTCTAAATCTTTAATATGATAGGAGATTGTTGCATATATTTTATTTCTTTTACTATCCATTTTGCAGATTTCTTCGACACTTGTTTTTCTTTTAGTTAGTATCGATGATTGATTGATACTGTCATAGTGCTCATCGAAATTTGTGCATTCAGATATTTTGTTAATAAGTTTTGCTTTTTCTGAAGTGTGCAGGTTACTGTTCTCTATTAAGTTTTCATCTAATATTTTATTAATGGGGAATCTTCCGTTTCGACTAACTGCAAATCTCATTCTAGTATCATTACTTATTTCATCAGTATCAGAAATGTAATCCAGGCAATAACTTACAATGTCAGGAATTTGAAATATATATTTAGCATCCCCAAGAGCTACAACAAGATTTCTATTTTGAATATTTTCTTCTAAATTATCTAATTCCTCTGGTGATATAAGAACTGACTTTAACGTTCCTTTCTTACCTCTGTCAACTATAAGTTTTTTAACTATCTGTTGGTATTTTCTTAGTTCTGTAGGTGCTATCCCCTGATTTATCTTACTAATTTTATCGTATATCAATTTGTAGTTGTCTGTTTTTATCACTTTAAGTTTGCAGCCCAGATCTCTTTCACTTATTACTTCTTGGATTAGCTGGTCTTCCCCCTGTTTCCTTTCAATTATTATAAGGCGATTTTCTAATATTTGAAGTTCTTGATCATTTAATGATCTTGTGAAATCACTTATGATTTTTCTTACGTTTACATCTGTTAGAGAATATCCCATGAATATAATAGGGGAGTGCATCATCATAGATATTATTTTTGCACTGATTAGCACAGAGTTTTTATCAAATCTTTCATAATCTTTTTCCGAAATAACAATATCAGTTGGACTTTCTACGCACCCATGTAATTTATATAGTTCAGCGCTCCCGAAAGTTTCTTGGAAGAAACCTTTTTGACCGATATATTTAGTTACTTTATTTCTACTTATCTCGTTATAAGAATTCTCTATAAAACAATCATAATTAGTTGTTAAAATAATCTGAGTCTTCATAAGCATATTCTTAAAGGAATTATATTCTTCTAATAGTTTCTCCTTTATAGTATATTGACTGAATCTTTTTGATATTGCCATTTTAAATGGGGATATTTTAGTTTGATAAGCATCTTTCTGATTAAAGTTTGGTAAGGTAATTGAACCACTATTAAATGCTTCGTTAAATGACTCTTCCAAGATGGTTCCCATTCTTATATTTGAATAATGTTCTAATTCCTTTTCTGATAACCCAGGATTAACTGCCTTTAAAGAATCTATGTTTTTATTAAATTCCCCATAAAAGTTAAGACCAAAGCCAACTGCGTTCCAAAATTCTTCTAATAAGCCAGTCCAATTCGGAAACCCATCTAGATAACGCTTTGAAATACCCGAACCAATAAATACTAACGGAAACTCATTGTTCTCAATTAAATCGTCTAATATTGTCCTCATACAATCTCTCCCGTTTTTTATAAATAGTAACATATTTTAGCAAAAAAAATAAGACTCTTCCTTATGACAAAGTCTGATTTCTTCAGTTCGCAAACGTATTGACTACAAGATTGCGAACCTTTAGTAGCTTGTGAAATGTTATTTTTAGCTAGAGCCAATATGTAAATTTAGTATATTTTTGGAAGTTAAATTTCCTGCCTTATGTAATTTTTACAAATTTCGACAAATTATTTGAAAATAGCATGTTATTATATGGAAATAGAAATAAGAAAGGACTGATATATATAAGCTCTAAAGTTTAAATACACATGAATAAAATCGATACTAAAAAGGAGCATTATACTATGAATGGAAGAGTATTAATGGTTTCAGTTGTTCTCTGCTTAATAATACTTACTGGATTTTCGAGCTTGAATAAAATTGATTCAATAAAAATCAACTACGCTAACTCCAATCAAGAAAAAATATTATCAGATTTGTCAAAGAAGCCTCTATCTAAAGTATTTGAAGAAATTAATATTATTAGCGGTGATGGTATAAACAACTCAAATTTAATAGCTCATGCTAATACTGTATCTAAAAGGTTAAATGAGATATCTGATGAAGAAGTAGTAAAAAATATTAAAGATGAATCAAATAGTAATAATCTTAAAATAATCTTAATTCAATCTTTACAAAATCAGTCAGGTAATTTAGATAAAAATATTGATTCCGAATTTTTGAAAATGGTAAAAAATAAAAACATAGATAAGGAAGTTAGAGAAAATCTGATTTGGACGCTTAACAATAATTCTGCAACAACAAGTACTCTTGAAGATATCGTATTTAATGATGATGAAAAACTAGCATTCCAAGCAATGAAAAAAATAAGATCTTATGATTCTGAAAAAGCAATAAAAATAGCAGACAAAATAATTGCTAAATATTACTCTGATAAAATACAAAATGAGAGGGTTAGATCTGCTGTTAAGGCAAAAGTCGAATTTTTTAGACATAACAAATCATTAACGAAAGAGTCTGATGCTTTTATATCATTATGTATAGAATTGTTAGAGAACCCATCATATGAATTAATGAAAGATACAGCGATCTTTTCATTATCAGAACTACAAAATGAAGCAGCAATATCATACATATTATCTAGTAATGATGTTGAAGACTACCTAAAAGTTTACTGTATAGACCAAAATTATACTACCCTCTTATCAATGATAAATAATAATTTATCAGATGAAAATATTGAAATAGTTATTAAAGCTATGAATATATACCCTATAACTGATTTAATAACTCCATTAAAAAAGGTAATGGAGCAATCACCAAATAAACAATTTTCAACTAGTTTAATTGAAACAGAGGGTAATCCTGTTAATAAAAAGTGGATTAACTATTAAATATAAAAGGAGGTTTCTTATGAAGATGAAGTTTAGGTTAATTATTTTATTAGTAGTACTTGTTCTATCAGTACCAGTTAATATAACAGATGCAGCTACTGGTAATGCAGGATATGCTGTATATAGAGATGGTGTAATAGGTACTGGTATTTGGCATGCTGGACTTATGAATTCTCCTACTTCAAATGATTGGTACCCTGTTACACATATTTTAGGTGATTCAAATGGAGTAATAAAGCATCAGTGGTGTTGTTTTATTGATAATAATGTTTTCAAAGGTGTATATAGACCAAATCAAGCAATGACATCATATGCAAGAGATTTAGTAATAGCAACATCTCAAAAGCTTACAGAAGAGTCAATATCTTATAATTTTTTATATCAAATTAATTACAACTTAAGTGGAGATCCAAATTGGGTTTACCCTGGTGACATAATTAGTTTAAGATGTGATGGTGTGGTTGAGTACTGCTATGAATGGCATGGTTTCAAAATTTATGGAGGTACATATTGGGATATAACTAGAAAGGGCGTAAAATATTTTGAGGAACATGCATCACTTTCTATAAACCCAAATACTCAAGCACAAAATTATATGACTCTAGTTCAAACTACGAAACCATAATTTTTATACATCTATCAAAAAGTTTAGACTGTAGAGCAATTTTGCCTCGGCAGTCTAAACCCTTTTTAAGAGGTTTATGTAAACACTTGCGTCTTGTGCTGAGGCATTTTCATGTGATAGCGTCAAAATATTATCCTCTATTATTTTTTATTATAAAAAAAGCTAAGCAGTGTGTATATGCAATCATTTTATAATTATAAGAAAAAGCTTAATACATTTTTTCGTAATAAATGCATAATATTATCGATCTAACTACAATAATACTATTTTAAATTATCAGTAGTAGTCAATAAGAAAATGGTAATGAATCCATTTCTAAAATATTTTAAATTAATGAAAAAGATTATCAAAAATTAACATTATTTTTTCAAACCATAATAAAAATGGGGATTAAAATGAATAAGATAAAAATTTCAAATGTTTTAGTAGTATTATTTTCTTTGCTAGCTATTATATCTGGGATGTTGATAAATTTTAATTCATTCCTAAACGGTTCTAAAGCAAACATGTTAGATGTTTACGTCACCATTTCCTATGTATTAATATGGATTTTAATCTTGTTATTCGGGACAGCAAGTTATAATAAAACAATAATAAGGTATTGCGTGTATTTTTGGTTTCTAAACGTATTTATGGCGTTTACAATAGTATATTCTTTTATTAGTGACACATATTTAATTTGGGAATTTCCATTAGCAGTAATATTATATGGTCAATGGCGTGGGTTTGCATATTATATGAATAATTTCTATACTTCAGTATTAGTGCTATTGATTTCTTTTATTATGTGGATTACTTCGTACTTAGTTTCTCGAATAAACAAAGGTAACTAATTTTAAGGAAGTTGTGGACAATCTATGGGGATAGAACTTGGACCCTTCCCCTATTTTTATACCGCACCATACATTACTTCCATTGTCGATCCTATTTTTCAGGCGTTGTAAAAGTAGTATGTCCCTTTCTCTCGCAGAGGCAGACTTAACAATTGATTAAACTTTGGATAACTCCCTTATGTCTTTACTTCGTTATGGAAGACTATTTTATATTTGTAGTGATTATCTAAAAAGTAATCTGCAGGTGCGCCAACATGTTTATATTACCATGTCACTTTTTGTCCAATTAAAATGTAACACATTTGCACCAGTAGCTTTGAAATTGATTTATAATATTTAATTATCTTTTATGGTTATAGAATGGATAAACTTAGCGTTGGTTTCATTTTACTCCAATTTGCAATGCTAAGCAAAGCAGTTCGCAAAGGGTATATATGTCATT
>NZ_MJAT01000009.1 GCF_001742305.1 Desulfuribacillus stibiiarsenatis
TTGCTTACACCAAGTTCGTACGGTCATTCCACTATCTTGGCATTCCATTATTAGCTTTGACCACTGTTCCTTGCGGAACTGGATTTTTACTTGGGTTATTTCATCCATGAATAATACCTCCATCGTATAGCTTTAGAGTACTTGAAAAACTTGAAAAACTCTAACTCTAAAAACTATAAATGTTATTTTGAAGGTATTATTACATGAATCATATTAAATTGTAAGGCACCATGTTATTGAGCGGTTACTATTAATGTGGCCAGATTATCAATTTAGTCAAGATAACATTATGGTAACAAGACGTTGGGAAACAAAGGGAATGCTCGACGCTTGGGCATTTTATAAGTTGGAAAGATTTAATTACGATTTTGCTGAAGATGAGGAGAAACATGCGTTTAGAAAAACAATGAGTCGTATTATCGATAATGCCAAGTCTGAAGGACAGATTCTCATGCTACCAACAGTAGCTAAAGCAGATGAGCCGATTGATCAATGGGCTAGCATGAGTAAAGCTTACGACATAGGAGCGTTCGTGACCAAATATTACGACAGACAGAAAAAGGTACTTCGTGATCGTTACTCTGCTCGTTATCAGCCATACCTTATCGTCAATCTTTATGAGGTTGAAATTGAAGACGAATTTAATCGTATAGCAAATCGCTATACGGGTGACAACTTTAAAGATAGGCTGATAAACGGTTCAAAAGATCTATGGAATCGTTATCTTAAAACAATAGAAGGGAATGCTTGGATTTCACAAGCAGATTGGCAAGAAATCTTAAATAAAGAAAAGTCATTAAAAAATAGGCTTAGCCGTTTTTGCCGACTAGATGCATGCGATCAGAAGGAAATTGAATGGCTCGTTGCAAGGAATTTATATAAAGGCATTGGGGAACCAAAGCTATTATCAGAATTAAGAGATTGGACAATACCGTTTGAGGTACAAGATGACCTTTATCGCCCGACACGAACACTACGATTCCTTATGAATGGAGACACAGAATTTAAGAATCGCCATGTAGAAGTCAAGCAATTGGCAGGGACGGCATATCAGATGTATTTCACATTAAGCGAGATACCAACCGATGGACTTGAATTTCCTGGACAAGAATTCCTATATCACGCACTACAAGCAGAATATCCTGTTGATATCAGTGTGAAATTTAAACCAATAAAAGATAAAAAGGTACGAAAGAAACTGAAGAACATCCGGCTGGACATTGACGACCAAGAAGAGATGTCAGGGGACTCCAGCGACGACCAGTTTAATGATGTACAAGAATTTGAGTCGGAGATTAAGAAATCCAGTGAAAGTGTAATGATGGCGAGCTTCTCATTTGGGTTAAACTCTCACAACTTAGAGGAGCTTCAAGAAAATGCAGACAACTTTATGAGCCATATGGAAACCTGCAATGTGCAAGTAGTAAACCCTTTTGGAGATCAAGAGCGTCATTTCGTGGATTTCTTGCCATGCACATCATTAGTAGTTGCAGAAGACTTCCATCATTGTTGCTTCCCTGATGCAATAGCCGGAGGAATGGCAAACGCTAGTATGAACGTTGGAGATCCTTACGGGATTTACATAGGCTGGAATGGTAGCTTAGGAGCGCCTGTGTTTACTCAGTATCCATTATTACCAAGTCATGGGATGAGTGGTGGAGCAGCTGCGTTTGGTCCTCCTGGATCAGGTAAGTCTGTAGTCATGAATCTTAAAGGAATCGAAACAGTGTATCATGGTGGACGAGCACTATTCTTTGATCCAAAAGGCGACAGAACTTTCTGGGACAAAGCGATACCAGGCCTACAAGGAAAAGCATCCGTTGCGAACTTTGGAGGAAAGGAAGCAGAATCAGATCGAGGAAAATTTGACCCGTTTCGTTTATATCCAGATAACCCAATGAAAGCTATGTCAATCTTCTCGGATTCATGGCAATTTTTATTGGATTTAGAAGCTGGAGATATGAGAGTAACAGCATTAGAAGAATCTGCTCAATTACTGAAAGAGATGCCTATGGATGAAAGAAATACAAGTGCATTACTCGATCGCTACCAAGATATTTACAAAAAAGAACAAGTTACAAAGCCTGAGTATGGTCAACTGTACCGCCAGATAAAAGCAAAAGCAGACCATCCATTAGTTGGTCTACTTGTAGGAAACGGATCGGAAATACCATTTAGCACGGATTACTTACTTACTGTAATTCAAGTTCATGGACTGTCTTTCCCGGACCCAGAAGCTGGTGGAAACATGGATTTAAGTAGTGAACAGAGAATATCGTTAGCCTGCTTCATGGGTATCATGGGATTTGCTTTCAAGTTCTTAGAGCAGAGAGATATACTGAATTTCGTAGGGTTAGATGAAATCTGGAGTATCTCACGAATACCGAAAGGAAAACAGTTCGTATCGAAGCTTAATAGAGAAGGAAGAGCATTAAAGAACCTTGTTTTCATGGCGACTCAAGAACCACAGGATCTAAAAGGATTGGAGCAATACCTTAATAATATCTATATCTACAAGCAGAAGGGAACTAAGAACGCTGGCGATGCTTGTGATATGCTTGGTATTCCGAATACAGAAGCAAATCGCTCCACCGTGCTATCGTTGGAGAAGTATCATTGCTTATTCCGTGATCAACATGAGCGAGTATCACAAGTACGGATAGAAATTACCGATCCAGATTTACTAAAAGCGTTCGACACAACACCGATATAGAAACACGGGGTATATATTCAATTAGTAGATATTTATCACTTCGAAAAAATATTTTCAATTTCTTTGTTTCACCCCTTTACATGCGTTATCGCATATGGTAAATTAATACTAATGGATGCGGTAACGCATATAAGCGTATAAAGGAGTGATTACCCCTTGCTTGAAAACATCATAGGAGTAGAGGAAGCCTCTAAACTTTGGGGGTTATCTCCTGGTACAATAAAGAATTATTGTGCAGATGGTAAAATTATTGCAAAGAAAATAGGTAAAACATGGGTAATAGACAAAAATCAAGTGAATCCAAGTCAATTAAAGAAAGATGATTCTAACGCCCCGAAAGACTAAGCCGTATTAAAAATACAAATTCGCGGAGAAAATGCGGAGTATTTTCAAAAAAAAATGTGTTACAATAGCTAGAGTGGAAAGTAGTGGAATTAAAGCTAGTATTAACTAATAAGGAGATGGTTTCATGTTCCGAAAGAGTAGGTTCATATTCATCATATTGTTAATTAGTATGTTAACTTTAACGGGTTGTGGTGGATATAAAACAGAGACATCTAGTAATCCGCAAACAAAAAAGGCAGAAGAATATGCCAAACAAGCACCGGAAGAAAAGAACATCCTATTAGACTACATAGTCGGTCATGAGCTTTCAGAGAAGAATAACAAAATCTTCACCCCAGACCGTTATGAAATAAACATCATGGAAGTTAATGGTCATAATGTTACGGAAAAGGCACTAGACTTATTTGTACATGATGGTGCGGTAAAAGATGAGAATGAACCCGGATTCTTTAATAATGAGTGGGTATTAGATAATTTGATAGCAATTAATAATAAGGATTTCCCAGATGTTGTGATTGTCTATGTTGATTGGCGGGATCGAGAGGATGATGTCATTCTAGTTGGTACATACACTCCTGAAGGGAAAGTAGATTATTGGGAAACATCAAACCTCACGATGGAAAAAATCAACCCGAACCAATCCGTATCATTAATTAAAAACCTTAAATAAAGGATGAAAACAATGAATAGAATATTACTAACAACGGTGATAGCCGTTGTTTTTTTTATGGCTTTTTTTTTATTGTCCCCAAATGTTGTAGATGCTGGATACGTTGGGATAGAGGGTAGCATTATTCCAGAAGAGGTAAGAGATATTTTAGAAAGTGAAGAGAAAATGATTTACATCTGGAGACAAACGTATCCGGAAATGATACGGGAAGGGGCAAAGTGGGACGAGTATCGCCCCGATGCTATAAAATTCTATATCGAAGAAAGGGGTCTTGCAGACTACTTCAGCGTTTCATCCAATATAATGGCTGTCCAAACATACTTGCATAACAGTAGATTAGTGACAGCATTTACTTCTGTTTTTGCCAGTTTAAAGCATATTGAGAGAGCAACGAATTTCACAATATTTCGCATGATTGTAGAGATGATTGCCCCTATATCATTCGCTTTATGGAGTTATATTAAAACATACTGGTGGGAACTGTTTTTTACACTAGGTATTGCATATGTTCTCGTAGGACTTATATTAAGAAAGTTTCTTTGGATGATGGTACGTTTTCTCTTAATTCTAGCATTTTCCGGTTTGTTAGTAGCACTTTTTAGTCCAGGGTATGAACTCTGGGATGATGCGTTAACAGGTATATACAAAGAGGTTAATAAACACTCAGGGCACTTACTTGATCTATCGATTTCCGAGGCTAAGATAAGCATGTCAGAGGATTTCGCGACAAATATAGGAAATACCATGTATTATTTAAACGTTGTTCAACCGTTCATTCTTGGTCAATTTGGAAGTAATCCACCACAGAAAGTTATACAAGACTACTTCGCGTTTGAGACAGAGAAAAAACGGCATGATTTTGTAGATAAATATTTAAGAGAAGAAAAAATCGACTTGGAGTCGCTAATGCTTTCGCGAGGAGAGCTTAGTACTAAAATGAAATGGGTAAACAGATTTGGATTTTTCACATATGCGGGATTAGGTTATGCATCTGCTATTATCGAGATTCTGCTTGTGATGCAGATTATTCCCCTGATGATATCATTAGTTTTTGGTTCTTTACCTACTGATGAAAGTCTAGGGGAAGTGAGAAATCGTGTGATTACCATGGCGAAATTATTTCTAGGGAAACTTGTACTGGCATTCGTAGTTAGCGTTGGCACCTACGTGAATGTCTTTCTTATGAACAAAGTATCAGAAAGGTTAGTGTTTGTAGATGAAGACAGTCATTATAATGCGGTACAATTGACGATTCAAGATGCTCAATTTCTTACAATTATTACGTATATAGGTACGATTTATTATGCTTGGAAATTATTAAAGTGGATATGGACAGGTCGAGACTACACTGTAAACAAAGCAAAAAATTACGGTTCTCAATTGAAAGGAATTGCACTAAATACAATTAAGTACAAAGTATTAAAAAATATGTCAGAGCAATTTAAAGAAAAACCACGTAGAAGAAGGCCAGTCCGTTCAAAACCTGCCGAAAAACCACGTGAATTGACACCGAGAGATAGAGCTCAGGCTTTACGAGAGAATAGAGATGCGTCAAGTGGTAAAAGAGCAACACAAATTCGCTCAATGCCTAGATCTCAACCGATGGCAAGGAGAATATAAGTATGTGGCAAAAGATATCAGTAAAAATTGGGATATCGATGTTTCAGTGGTTACGGGAGAATATCGCCGTAGTACTATTGATTATTGCAGTAATGCTATATACGTTTTTGGAGGATTCTACTGACGAGTTGTTTGGAAGTGATGCATCTACTAATGAGTATATGATGACTCGCCAAGTCGAAGGAGTAAATAAGTGGAATATACTTTGGCCAACGCCTAAGAATTACGATATTTCAAGTCCTTATGGGATGAGGATAGATCCATTTACGGGTAAACTCGCTTTTCACACAGGAATCGATATTCCGGGTAGCTTCGGTGATCCAATCCAAGCAACGCAAAACGGCAAGGTCATAAGAATTGAGGAAGAAGCTAAGGGCAATGGTTACGGGAATGTTATTTATATAGAGCATAAAATTGGACGAGATACTTTTACAACGGTATATGCTCATTTGCTAAATATTCTCGTAGAAGAGGGGCAAACGGTGGAACAAGGGGAACGGATAGGGACGATTGGCAGTAGTGGTCGCTCTACCGGTCCCCATTTGCATTTCGAGATCCGCCAAAAGGATAAATATCTAGATCCTTTTAAAATGTCATATTTATATTCCTTGTTTGCCAAGAAGCTCGTACCAGAAGGCGATAAGCTAATCGAAGAACTAGTGCAGCAGATACAGGCTGGGCTTGGGCCGAACCAAGCATTAGTTGGATATGAAGCTTGGTTTGGCTTACAGGTCATTGATAGTAATATGTCGAAAGTGGTTTTCCATAACCGTGTGAAAGTCTGGGGGAAGTTCGAAATCGAAACTTGTACACCAACAGGAGGTGGAGGTGGCGGCGGTGAAGGTGAAGGTTCGGAAGATGGTGGAGAAGGAAATGGCGATGGTGCAAGTGGTGAATCTGGTGATGAAGAAGGATCCTCCGGGGATGAAGCTGGAAACGACGAAGGTGAATCAGGAGGTGGAGGTTCTATTTCATGTAGTATCGAAACGGTAGAAGCACAATTAGAGAAGGATTATTTTATGACTTTCGGAAAGAAGGAAGCGTTATTTACTAATGATTGGAGGTAATTTCAATTGAATTTGAAATGGAAAAAGGCGAATGATATCAAGGCTATTATTTATGCACCTGGTGTTGGAAGTAGCAATGCCGAAATGATTGATGGATTTCTATTGCAAGATCGTTATGATGCCCAATGCAGGGCTTTTATTTTTATCGAGAATACGACAAATGAGTTAAATCTTGGAATCACTTTATCGGAATTACAAGAAAAGTTAAAGCAGTACAAATCGAGGTTGCCAGGTGTATTACTGGTGGATAAGAAGCTTGACATTGATGATGAAAGTATTATTCAGATTGTGCTAGATGAAGTAGATAACGTAGAAAAAGCAGTTCAAGAAGCACTTCTATTAGTGCTAAAAAAATCAAAAGGAATGGTAATTGGACTCTATTCTGCTAAAGGAGGAGTAGGGATAGATACGATAGCAAGGCTTCTGCAATTGCATTTAAAGCATAATCGGATAGAGGCCCATGTATTCGCGAAAGAGAAAAGCTATGACTTTGGGTTTCAAGTTGTTACACCGGTAAACATGCCGCTGAAAGTAGATCAGAGTAAGACGTTAGCGGAATGCGTTATTGTCATTAATCCTACGGCAAACACATCTGTGGACCGCAAAATCTTTATCTGTGATCAGACGAAAGTGTCTGAAGAAAAGATAAAAGAAGATGGAGAACAATATGATCGGATTGTCATCAACCGCTTTCAAAATGATGTAATTCCTAAAAAGGTATTCGAGCGATCTGTAGATAAATCGGATAGTAAAGAATTTATTTACATCCCAGAGATTATAAAAATTCGAATAGACTGTATGATTGGCAAACTCGAAGAAATTCCTAATGAGATTCGAGGCGATCTACAGTCTATTTATATGTAAAGGAGTGAATTGAGTTAATGTCAAAAAGTATTATTCTTCTAGATCCGCATCTGAGTAATTCAAGGCTTTTTCCTCTGTTAAATGAGGTGTATACAGTTCAAGTATATATGGGCATAAAGGATTTACCACAAACGACAGATAGTTGGATTGTATCGAAATGGACGTTAATCGACGGAAATGCTACAGATATACCAAAGCAGTTTCGTGAAAAGCTTATTGTCATTGATGAGCAAGCATCTGTGGAAGCATGGCAGAAATGTAAAATTGCTGGAATTTGTTACACAACGGAAATCGGGGATATGTTGAGTATTCTCAGAAATTATTTTGATCTGCAAAAGGAAAGGAATTTAGGGAACGAGATTGCCAACTCATACACGGAAGGTCGTAACGAAAAAGTGGATCTACCACATCAAGTCCCGGTAGTACAAAATAAACTCGATGAGCCACTACAGGATCCTTTTTCTATTGTGCAGCAAGAGGAAGACGAAGAGGATGAGCACTTGTATCCGGTAGAAGAGGAAATCGCCTGCACACGATTTACGGGAAAACAAGTCATAGCGGTTACTCAGAAAAAGGGCGGTACCGGTAAAACTACTGTTACTCAAACAGCAGCGAGAATTATCGCTGAGAGAGGGCAGAAGATTCTAGTCATTGAGTTAGATCCAGATGGTGGGCACTTAGCAAGCCGAATGAATATTAAGGCAAAAGCGAATATCAACTTATTGAACAAAGGATATTCATTGGAGAATGTAATCGAGAGACATACAGATAAGGGTGTATCTATCGATTATATTTTGAGCCCTGATTTCTCAAGGCGAGAGGTGGTCAGGAAAGAAGTAGTTCGGAAGATGTTAAGGGAAGCTCGTGAAGATTATGATGTAACGATTATTGATTGTGGTACTGCTTGGGATGACACTATTATCACGGCCATTAACTTCGCAACGCAAGTTTGGATGGTATCCACTCCCGATCATGCGGCTTTATTGGATGGTCGAGTATTATACACGAAGTTAGTTCAGAACAATGTGGATCCAGAGAAAATCATCCATATTATCAATAAATCTATGAAGTCTAAAGATATGTCACTGGCGAAGATCCAAGAGAATGTGCCAATTTCTAAGCTGTATCTGTTACCTGAAGATAACAAGGTTTGTGCATTGCAACAACAGAAGAAAGAGCCTACTGACTGTAAATTTGGCAAGAAACTCAGAGAAGTAATAGAAGATATAGTTCCTTTCGAATTTGAAGAAGAGGAAGACAATAAACGTTGGTGGCAACGTTTACCCTTAATAAGGAGGTTGTTTAGTGCATGAAGAAATTCGGAGTCTTATGGGTATTGCTGATATTTGCTATCGCTGCATTTCTTTCGCAGAATGAGACTGTTGCAGATACGAATAACAATGCTTGGTACCCGGTTATTGATTTACCACCAGGTGCCATTATCAAGGAGAAGGATATCGTGCAGGGTAAGGCAGTGATTCGAGCTGATGAGGGAAAGTTATTAGCCGATAAAGAACAGATTGTTGGCAAGCAGGCCATTTTTGGAATCAAAAAGGGCTATGGAATTACTAGCAATACACTTCAATCACCAGGAAAGAAATATCACGAGATTTCGATTCCTATTAAGCTGGATAAGACAGCAAATCCAGAAACATTAAAAGTCGCTGCCTTATGGATTGATTATGATCAGAAACGTTTCCCGAATCGGCCATCTGAATACATCGGAGAAGTAGTAGTTACAGACATGTTTAATAACCGAGGTATATCTATTTACAATGATAAGACGAATCAAAAACTGCCTATATCCGCTGGGATCTATATTGAAGAACAGCGCATTGTTGAAATTATTTCAAAAGGGCAACAAGGTGAATTTCGTCTAACGAATCCATATTACGTTGATCAGGAGGGTCGCAATGCGAGATAGTGCAATTGATACTATGCTTAATTTAGTAAGAAGAAAAGAAGATACACCAGTAACTATAGAGGAAACTGGAGAGAAAAACGGCACAGTGATATTACCAATCGGTATCCAAAACGGTTTAGGATGTCGAACGACGACTGCATACATGGCACAAATAGTCGGTCAGCACTATCCAGATAAATGGGTCCTTCATATCGACTTGAATATCTCCACACCTGGAGGGATAGAAGGTTTTTATTTTCCTGATCCAGGCAGGATAGATTTTCGAATGAATATTGATACAATCTATCAAATCGCGAAAAAAGGAACGATAACTGGCAATGATGTGAAAAACAATGCAATAGCATCCAAGAGGTCAGGAAATATCTTTATTATTCCTGGTACTAAGAATCATCTAGTGGCAGATGAATTCGATGATGGTGTATTACAAGCTATTATCAAAGCAGCTAGGCAAGATTTCGATTATATATTCCTGAATTGCAACGCGCAGCTCGACAATTCAGGAATTGTAGCTTGCTTACTTGAAGCAGACCATATTCTCGTATGTAGCTCTGGAGATACTTGCGAAATTCGGTTGTTTAATGAGCGATTGCGTCAGCTGTATAGGCCACAAATGCCGGAACTAGTTGAGAAAATGCAGATGGTATTAATAGATCGTGACCCGGAATTTAAAGAAGCAGAAAAGCAAGTTCAAACTACAGATTTAAAGTACTTAGGAAAAGTTAGATATCTTCCTAACTTGTTATCAGCAAAGAATAACGGGGGAATTATCCGCGGGAAAGAGGTAGATGACTACTATATGAGTTTGGAGCAATTGCTGTTTAAAGCGGGTATAATTACGGGTCAATCGAATATAGCTCCAACTTCTACCTTCCAATCCATAAAGGATTTACTGTCAGGACTCATTGGGAAAGGAGCATAGACTATGTATTCAGCAGCTAAAGTATTACAAGAGCGATTTGCCCATCGAGGCAGAAGTGGAGCTGTTATAAAGAAGTGGGTAAATCGAGAGAAAGCATTTCAACTGATCAGACAATCATTAGAAAATGAACGCATTTCGGAACTTGTAGAGAGAGCAAACCGCATGGATCGAGTTGCAATTGAAGAATTGAAGTCAAAGATTGAAACCAAAATCTATGGCAACGGAATAAGTATTAAAGGCATACCTACAAGCGAATTAGCCTACGATTATGTGAATGCCACGTATGCATTAGATGTGTTAACTACTGCATATTTTGAGTTTGACACAGAAGAAATCTATTACAACGGAGAAAATGAGATCTTCAAGATTGTGAATAACCGAAGGGAGCATTTACCCATAATTTTAGGTCCGGAAACGGCACAACAAGTTCTTGAAAGAATTACACGTGGTTCTATGAAAGGAAAAGCTGGGACAAATAATCCTTTAGGAAATACACGTCTGTTAGATGGCACGAGAGTAGCGTGGTCTTGCTATCCCGTATCAGAAACTAGCTTTAACTTACGTAAGCATGCGCCACCACAAAAAGTGGAGAAGAGATATTACTTAGAAAATGAAGTGCTGTCAGAAGATGTCTTAAAAGCGTTAACAGCGTTCTTCTTAGCCGATTTAGCTGGTGGGATTATTGGAGAAGGTGCTATTGGAAAGACAACAATGTTGAAGTTTCTGCTCTTAGAAATGACGAAAGAGTGGAGAAGACGAATTATTGTTCTTGAGAGATTATCTGAACTTGGTCTTAAGCGCTATTTACGTTATTATTTACAACCCAATGAGTTTGATGTTCTGGAAATGGAAGCAACAGAGAATCAGAGCATAATGAATCTATTTGTGAATACGAAACAGAGAGCAGCCCAGCTATTAGTTCAGGCAGAAGTCTTAGGCGGCGAAGAAGTAGAAAACATGAAGCAGCTAAACCGTAGTGGACACAGCTCGGGTTTCTTCACCGGACACTTCTTCCCAGACCAATTGATTGAGGGACTCGCTGGGCTTGCAGCTGAGTATAAGAAATTAGATAACACGGCCATAGAGGAAATCGACTTAAGGAAGATTATCAATATATCAATTCAGATGGAAGATACAGCACAGTACCCTAGAAAACTATCAACAGTTTGGGAATATGGACCCGATCATCAGCAACCAATCATTGAATGGAAGGGTGGCAATCAATATGTATTCCATAAGATGAAATCGAGTACGGGCCTACGAAAGATAGAAAAGCTTAAGTATCGTTTTCCACAATACTATCAGCACCTGCAGGAGGTTGGACTAGTATGATCACATATATACTTCCGACTATGGCTGGGATTAGTGTCGCTTACGTGTTGTATTCTAGGTGGAAGGAAACCAATGAACTACGTAAAAGATGTGGCGCCGATTTTTCCAAGCAAGAGGGCAACCAGCTCAAGGTAGCTAATGCGCTGAATGTAGTCTTAAAAGAGGTAAGAAGAGAAGCAAGCTATGCTACAGAGTATAACTATGCCTATCCGATTACTATAACATCCACACTTATTTTGATGCTGATTGGCGCTATAGCTGGTCGAATGTTTCAGTCAGTATTTCTGAGCGTAACACTCATGACGATTTTAGGACTTATTCCGTGGGTAGTATTAAGGATGATGTCTAATCAAAAGTTAATGCGATTAGAATTAGAGATGCCGACGTTTATTACTGACCTTATTCACCATCTAACAGTCACAAAGGACATGAAATTAGCTTTACGGAAGATGGATATCTTAGAAGTTATAAAGAAAGAACAAGAACTAATGAGAAGTGAATTATCCAATGACATACCACCTGATCGAGTTTTAATGAAGCTTTACGAAACGACTCGATCAAGGTGGTTTTTATTATTGTCTCAAATGGCTGACGTTTTCGAAAAACGGAGCAATCTAGATAAGGCGATAGAGCAGTTGATGGGCTTACAGATATCCATACAAAAGGCAAATGTACGACTGCAAAAGTCGTATGAACGTATGAAGAAAAAGGCATGGATGTTGCTTTTGATAGAAGCAGTGTTCGTCTTAACTATCTATTTGGCAGTCATGATTATTGATGACCCAATTCTATATTTTACACAAACAGAAAGAGGTAGAAGTCAATTAGCAATAGGAATTGCTTCTGCGCTTGTTCCTATAGTGTATTTACTTTATATCTTTCTGAGGAGGAGGTAGTTATGTATGTATGGCTGTTATCTGCGGTAATCGCTATTGTACCGTATATTCCATGGGGTAAGTTGTGGAAGCAAATATTACTTTGGTTGGATGAGTTCGCACCAAATGCACGTGATGATATTGAATATAGGGTAAGGCAAGCTCAGTTGTCATGGGTTAGTTATGAGAGTCTAATGTTTGTGTTAATGGTATGTATGGGGATGCTTATTTTCTCCTGGTTTGTACCTCTTGAAGGGTATTGGCGTTATCTTCTTATCATAGGGTCAGTGACTCCGTGGTACCTGCTTAAATGGTGGGGAAATGTGGTCAAAGATGAAGTGCGAATCGAAACAGCTAATTTCTACCGGGCTTTCACAGAACTCATGCATGCCGGAGCACAACCAGATGAAGCGTTAAGGGATAGTATCAAACATGTGAATTATTTAAAACATCCGTTGGAGAGGATTTTAGATAACTGGGGAAACACTTCTGGGATTAAAGAAGTGTTACATGATATCTATAGCCTCTATGAACACAGTGATGTCAAGAATATGTGTAACTTCCTATCTCATGTAATATTACTTAACTCAAACGAGTCGCTTTTAAATACAATGAAGTCGCAGGAAGAATTGATTCGAGAATTAAGGGAGCATTCAGAGGAAACTAGGGACCAAGCAGAGGAAAGTCGCCTTGAAACAGCAAGTACTTTCGTAGTGCTTGCACAACTATTTTTAGTCATTTTGCCAATTGTAATGGATGTTGCGGGGCAGATGAGAAATATAACAAATTAACCTAATGGAGGAATTTTCAATGGATAAAGTAGTAGTGTTCGCAATTATATTAAGCGCATCAGGTACAATTGCTAGAGATATATTTTCTAGTGATGGAGAATTGATAACGGCTATTAGTGATGTTATTGGTGCAGTAGCTTTAACTCTAAACGGATTGATTTAACCGAGGTGAAATATGAGTCAAGTTCCAGGCTATGTTATCGGGCTGGCAGTCTTTATGTTAGTGGCGACAGCGTCAATATTAATGATTGCACAATTTGGTGGAGAAAAAGCGCAATATGATTTAGTACGATCTTATGTAGCTGATATAGTGGACAAAGAAGGAGCTGTTACTCCATATGTTTTAGAAAAAGTGGAAGAGCTTACTCTAACGAATGGATTAGATTTTGATAGATTCAGCTTTGACGGTTCAGACACAATTCCAGTAGGTCACTTTCAGACGGCAAGAGTTGAAATGCGATATTTATCTAAGGTTGAAAATAGGGCTGCGCAAAGATTAGATACTGAAGTTGAAGTGTTGTATCATGACGTTTTAGATATTACTAGAACGGGTAGGTAGCTATTGCAAATTGAGGTGCGTAAATGAATAAGATACCAATTCTATTAGGACTACTGCTTGCAGTGGTCCTTTTCTTTCATGGTGTAAGTCAAAACGTTATCGAATCAAATATATTCCAAAAGGCAGATGTAGCAGCAAAAATTGCAGTAAGGGGAGGCTTGATTGATGAAAATTGGGATTTAGCGACCACAGCTAACTCGGGTTATATTGTTCTGGATCAGAACAAAGTAGAAAATGCCGTCGAACAACTTTTTCTAGACAATCAAGATGTAGTAAACCAATACGAAATATTTGTTATTAATGATGCACCGACAACATTCTCTTATTTAGGACAATCAATAGATTTTACAAGTAACGGTGTTGTGCTTGTGTATCAATTCAATGATTTAACTCGCTTACGTTCAGCGGAGGTGACAGATGAATAAAAAAATATGGTTGTTGTTAATACCGTTATTCGTTATTTTAACGGGAGTGTTCTATTCGGATATAAATCTATGGCGTAAAAGTGTAGATGAACCACAATCAATGCAAAATGACGAGATACTATTAAGTGTTGATGAGAATCTAGACAAACAATTACACCAAGCGTTTTGGGATGTTGTTAATAAAGAGGATTCTATTCCAAAACAAATACGAAATAAAATTGAGTCGGTAGATTTCGGAGAATATCGAATTCTACAAGTTGATACTAGCAATGTATTTACAGTAGATCGTTTGATAGTCGGAGATGTGGAATTAGTCATGCAAAACAAGAAATCTGGTGTATTCGATTGGATCACCCTAAACATGGAGCTTAGAGATCGCGAATTGGTCGATTTAAGGCTAGTAGAAACAAACTACTTAGGTAACTTTAAGGAATCTGTAGAGTTCAATGAAAATGATGAAGAGAAGGTCGAAAAATTTATCATCAATTTATTTGAACAAAAGCTTCCGCAAAGTAAATTTGGTTATCGATATAGAAATGTAATGAGCTCGCCTATAGAATATCATGTCTTAAAGGTTGAGGTAACAGCGAAGGGGTTGAATAGCTGCTATTTCACAAGAGTCGTTTATAAAGACTCATCGGACAACCAGTACAATGCTAATTTTGTCATCAGAGAGTATCAAGAGAAATTTCTTCAAGTTGAAGATATTAAAGTTTACCAGACGAATGTTGGTGATAAATAATGACGAGAAGAATTCCTTTATTATTACTATGTTTACTCCTCTTAACAAGTAATGTTTATGCTGCACCAGGAGATATCTTATTTACTGACGATTTTAATAACAGAAACCACGTGAACCAGAATCAAACAACAGCCGTAGTAGATGTGATCAATGGAGAAGTGCTATTGCCAAAAGTTTCAGCTGCAGGTGGTATGGCAGCCAGAGATAATGTCATTGTTGTGCAAAACGGAAACAATGTACAAGTCTATCAGGATAGCGGGTCAGATTATCAGTACCAATCGAACTATTATGCGCCTAATACGCTTGCACTGGCCATGAGACAGCAAAGTGTTGATCATTTTCGTCTAGATGAGAATGGAACTGGTCATTATATGTCTTACACTGGTTCGGGTTATGTATCTGTCCCTGCGCTTGTCTTATCCGGTCTTGAATCTATGATATCCATTACATGGTTAGAAGATAGATTAGTAGGGCTAGATATTTTACAAAGGCAAATAAGGCAATTTGCAATAGCTGAAAATGGTTGGGTAGAGCTTCCTAGCATCCAAACTGATATTGAAAACCCTATACAGGTCTTGGCAGTAGGACAAAGCATAGCGGTTCTAGATGAACAAGGTGGAATCAATATTTACGGGTTTATGGATCAAATACATGCCTCGCCCGTTATGGCTTTAAACAGATCTAACCTAGCTGTTATAGCTAGTGATGCTGATGATAGGATTCTAGCATTAGGAAATACACAAGCAGAATCTATCAATCTTAGCAGTCAAATGACTAGTGTGATAGTTAATGAACCAAGTGCAGATTTACAAGACCTAACAGAAATATCACCGGGGCGTTTCTTGATAAGGGATAGTAGTCAAATTAAGGAGTATGCCTATACTGGGTCCGGTAATCAGTGGGTACCAACTGGTAGGAAGATTACAGCAACAGGGAAAACAAGCAAATACCTTTCTCCTAGGCAATATGTTTCCACTAATATCAATCTTCCGTATCCATTACGAGGGATTCAATTAGTACCGACGCATATTAGACCACCAGGTACTAGCATTGATTACTACTTATCCATTGATGGAGGACCTTGGGAACCAGCAGAATCTAGTATTAAAAGGGCAGATGAATTTCAAAATGTCCGTATTCGTGCAAACTTGACCACTAGCAATGGGACATCTCCAAGAATTCAGCGTGTACAGATCCTGGATCGATCAATGTCTATAGACGATTTTATCGTCACTGCAATGGTTCGTAATCCGGGCAATATATTACCAACATCAGATGCCGTAACGGTAATAGGTGGTTACCGCTTTGATTTTGAAGTGGTCGCGCCAGGGGCCGATGAAGTGTACGTTCAATTTAGTGATGGATCACCTGAACTGAAACTAACTGCCATAGGTAACGATCGATTTGCAGGTAATTATTACTTTGCTTATGACACACCTATTGGATCAATGTTTGATGTTACAATTCGGGCGGTTGAACTAGTAGGGGAAACACAAGAGATACTTACATTACCAAATCATTTTACAATTGAAGACAATATCTTTGAATCAGCAATGATTTTCACGATTAAATAATAAGGGAGGCTTTATCATTATGAAAAGAATACCATTCAAAATATTTCTTAGCATCATGTTGCTATTCTCAACTGTTATTGGGGTTAGTTTTAATGTGGAAAATCAAGTTCATGCAAACGCAACAACCGTTGAATTTAACTATACGGGATCGGTTCAAACCTGGCAGGTTCCAAATAACGTGGACTATATTTTAGTAGAGGCTTGGGGAGGGCAAGGAGGGCAAGGTGGAAGTGGATATGGTTCAACTGGTAATCGTGCAAATATAGGAGAAGGAGGAAGTGGAGCATATGTTAAAGGGAGTATTCCAGTCGTACCGGGAGCAACCCTGTATATATATGTTGGAGGTAGAGGATTGCCGCAAGGTGTCAATGGTAACGGGTCTGATTTAACTACCGGTGGATGGAACGGTGGTGGTAATGGAAATAAAAATTATTACTATTATTATTGGACATCTATAAGTAACTATCATAATATCGGCGGAGGCGGTGGAGGAGCCACAGACATCCGTACTGTTGGGGGGAGTTGGGATAACATAACTAGCCTAAATAGTAGAGTTATTGTAGCCGGAGGAGGGGGAGGCGGTGCCGCAACCGCTGTTGGAGGTCATGCTGGTCTCATTGGACAAAATGGTGCGAACGGCACTGATGGAATAGGTGGAAAAGGAGGGTCGCAAACTGAAGGAGGGGCCTCCTTAAGTAGAAGTATCAATTATCCAGATAATGTTTATGGTACATGGCAATCCTTAGCTGGCTTATTAGGAAAAGGAAGTAATGGAAATGGAATTGAAGGACCAATAGGAAACAATAGAACATCCGGCACATCATGGCAATACCCATCTAGATCAGCTGGCGGAGGAGGTGCTGGATATTATGGGGGATCAGGGGGAGTTAATGGTGGTAATAGTGATAGTAGTGGTTCTGGTGGAGGCGGTGGATCATCTTACATACATTCAGATGCAATCAATGTCGAGTTGCAAACTGGTGTAAGAACAGGCCATGGTTTTTTAAAGATAACCCCTATCCCTGCAACTGGTCTGACATGGGTTGAACGGGAACAATTAAATCAAGCCAAACAAGCATCTGATGAAGCAAAAGAGCAAGTAAACAGAATTATTAATGATGCTCTAGCTGTTCGGGATGAGAACGGTCAAATCATAATTGAAGATGGAAAACCTAAGATAATAGACATATCTAAAGAGTTAAGTAATACCAAGAGTCTTATTACTGCTCTGGACCAACGTTTTAGTAACGTCGAACAGTCCTTTAGTGATATTCAGACTAGCATTGATCAGAAGCTGGAACAATTCAGTCAGAACTTTACAACCAATATACATTCGTATCTACCGCCAGTCCTATCAAAGGTATATGGCTTTAACAATGCTACTGCCACAACAAACAACAATTTTAGAGTCTCGTTAGATTATACAAATGCCAACGCATATCGTTATAAGGTCGGGAATGGAGCATGGAGTGACTGGTTTGCACTAACGTTTCATGACAATACGGGGTATATCAATACTACAGGCTTTTCAACAGGGGCAAACACAGTATTTATAGAGGTTAGAAATGCTGTAGATGGGCCAGTTGCCCGAGGTAGAATGACTGTTTTCTATGTAATCAATTAAATAAAACAAGAAAGGTAAGCCCTGGGGCTTACCTTTCTCACTTAGAGGAGGGTAAATATTGATCAGAAAAATAGGATTGCTATTACTTATTGTATTCTTACTACCTAGCATTGTATTCGGAAGTAGTAAAGCAACTTTCACGGTGGGCGTTGGAAAGTATGATGTCAATGGGGCTGTACGTTATGATGCAGCACCTTTCATTAAGGATAATCGGATGTTTTTGCCAGTCCGTTATGTTGCCTATAGTGTGGGCTTAGGTGACAACTCTATACATTGGGATCAAGAGACTAAAACTGCTTTTCTCATGGGAGATTCCATTGTAGCGATCCCCGTGGGAAGAGATTATATAGTAAAAGGTACGCAAGTAATCAAGATTGATTCCCCAGCTGTAATTACATTTGGGCGGACCATGTTGCCTATTCGAGCTGTATCTGAAGCTTTTGGTGTAAAAGTCGAATGGGATAGTGCTAGAAAGCAGGCTATAGTATTTAACTAAAGAGATGATTATAGGAAAATAATTGACTTTTTTCTATATAGGGGGACATAGGTTATATGAGTAAAAAGAAGAAGCTTCTAATATTTATATTCGTATTATCACAACTCGTATTTTTTTACTCGCTATCTTCTTTCCTAATCGAATCTAAAGATATATTTGAAAGGATGATGGCATGAGTGAATTAAAAGAAAAAATTTCTCTACATAACTATCAAAGTGGTAAATCAATTCTAATCCTAACCGAAAAACCTAGTGTAGCAATGGCAATATCAAAGGCATTGGGTGGTTATAGCAATAAATTAGATGGATATTTGACTGTTGATCAATATATCATTACCTGGGCTATTGGACACCTGGTAGGTTTAGCAGAACCACAGGAATACAATGAACAGTGGAAAACATGGAGCTTTAACCATCTGCCTATGATTCCTGATCATTTACAGCTGGTTGTGAATCGTCGTGTAGCAAAACAATTTAAAATAGTAAAAGAACTGATGAATTCCAAAAATATTAACAGCATCATATTCGCTACCGATGCCGGACCGCAGGGAGAGCTTATCGCGCGATGGATCTACCATCATGCAAATTGTAAAAAGCCTATATTAAGACTTTGGATATCATCTATTACTAAGGAATCAATTCTGAACGGTTTAAATAACCTTAGACCAGCTGAAGATTATGATCCTATATATCACGCTGCACAATCCCAAGCAAGAGCAGACTGGATTGTTGGACTAAATGCAACGCGCGCAGTCACTCTTCACATGCAATCGCAGGGGCAGAAATCCGCTTTTTCCGTAGGGAGAGTACAAACACCAACACTAAAAAAAATAGTAGACCGAGAAAAAGAAATACGTGAGTTTGAACCACAAATATACTATGAAATCGTAGCAAATTTCCTTGATTCGAATGGCCAAGAATACTCAGCAAAATGGTTTGACCCTATAAATAAAACGAGTAGGATCCGTGACAGAAACACCGCCGAACAAATCATAGCCGAAGTTCTTGATAAAAAATCTGAACGAATTGAAGAAAATGTATTAGAGGTAGTTGTGGAAAGACCAACATTACACTCATTACCCCTTTTACAGCAGCAATTAAGCACCAAATTAAATATTAAAATCGCAGTCGTTGATGAAGCCTTACAAGACTTGTATGAATCAGGGCTCATTACATATCCAAGAACAGCTGACATTCTAGTGACTCCAGATGTTGTAATTGAGTTTCCGAAAATACTTAATGCACTTCAATCAAGATTCAGTGAATATATTCCATTATTGCCCTTAAATTTAACTTCTGACAGAAAATATGTGGGTGGGGTAACTGACCATCACGCAATCATACCAACGCTTAATATAGCCAAATTAGATGGCATAAAAGCAAAGATATACGAGCATATCGCAAAAACATTTATAGCTGTGCATCATCCGGATGGAATAGATCTTAGAAAAGAAATCTTTACAGATGTTCGCGGGCACATATTCATCACGAAAGAGCAGATCGTAAAAATCCCCGGATGGAGATCCGTCTGGGATGTTGAAGCAGAAAGTTTTAAACATCAGGAAATTGCAGAACCGGCAGTTATACTTTCTGTAGAATGTATCGAGAATAAGACGAACCCACCATCAAGATACACAGAATCAAGTCTTATAAAGGAAATGGAGAAGTGCAATTTGGGCACTCCGGCCACTCGCACAGACATTATAGAAAAGCTTTACACACAAACATACATAACCCCAATCAATAAAACGATAACTCCAACGGAGAAGGCTGAACTCCATGTCAATCAACTTACGAATACTATTTTAGTTTCTGCAGAAATGACATCAGAATGGGAACGAAAATTAGGAAATATTCGAAATGGGAAACTAAAATCACCAGAATTTGACCAGGAGATTGATGAATTTATTCAGGAATTTATTGAGCAATTCAAAACACAGAATAACGTAAAATATACGAGCCAAAAGGTAGATAAGGAAAGTGGAAAGGTTCTTGGAGTTTGCCCTAAGTGCAAAGAAGGTAGCATTATAAATAAATCAACAATCTATGGATGTAATCGGTACCCTGAGTGCCGTTTTTTTATTTCAGGGAGAATAGCGGAAGCCGACATCATAGAAGAGGATGTCATGAATCTTCTTCGTAAGGGTTACACACCTTTCAAAAACTTTCGTTTTAAACCAGGGAAAAAGTCAAAAGCGAGGATAATCCTTAATAAGCAAGGAGAAACATCTTTTGATTTTCAAAAAACAGGGATATTAAATCGAATAAGAGGGATATTTAGTTCCTAAACCGAGGGAGAGGATATTATGATGGGTAAAACTCATATGGCCGTGGGAGCAGCTGCCTACGCAGTTGTAGTACCACCACCAGATAAACCATCGATAACAGAACTGGTAGCTTGGCTTACTGGATTAGCTGTTTGTATAATTGCTGCCATTGCAGCTGATGTTGATGACCCTAAGACATATGCAGGAAAGCTTATCATGCCATTTATCCCCCGGTGGTTGAGGCCTACAGCATTTGCCGTTGTCGGGATACTTGCAATTTGGCACGGTTATAATCAATCCAACCAAATATTGATGCTGATTGGTTTTGGTTTTTTCGGTGCAGCAATATCTAGGCATAGAAATAGCCCAACGCATTCTCCGGCGGGACTATTATGTGCATGCGTTGTTGTGTACATTTATTCTCCGATGCTTTTAATACCGATCCTTACTGGATATTCGTCACATTTAATAATAGATGCGATAACAGAAGGAATTCCCTGGGCATGGCCACTCCCAGGATGGTTTAAAATCCCCTTGTTTAAAACAGGAGGATTTTTTGATGTAATAGTTTTTCGGTATGGAGCTGTCCTTGTTTTTTTGAACCAAATTATAGGTAATGACATTTCAGCATTTTTTTAAAATGGCAATCACGAGGAGTGGGAGAGTGAAGGTATATACGGAATATCAACCCATCATAGAACTCAAGACTAACAAGATTATGGGATATGAAGCATTGTTGAGAGGCAGTGAATTACCACCTGAGGAACTTTTTCAGCTGTATGCTCAACAGGAAAGACTCGTAGATTTAGACATTACAGCAATGAAACTGGCAATCGATAATTTTGTCTATTCAGAAGGCTATAAACTATTTTTAAACTGTCATCCAGAAACTTTTGTATCAGAAAAGCTACTACATTTGATCCAGGATCAACATTCATATGTTATTGAGAATATCGTATTAGAAATAACGGAAAGAGCTATCCTTAATCCAAAGTTAGCAAGAGATAACGCGAAAAAATTCAAGAAAATGGGTATGGTGTTAGCGATAGACGACTTTGGTCAAGGTCAGAGTTACTTTCATAACATAGAGATATTGGAACCCAATATTATTAAACTTGATAAATCGCTAATTGCTAACATATGCAATAACGAAAAATCCAAGTATATGATCATAGGGCTTCAGGAAATGGCGAATAAAATCGAAGCGAAACTTATTGCTGAAGGAATTGAAACCAGAGAAGTTGCTAATGTAGTAAAGTCCTGTGGAATAGAATGCGGACAAGGATGGTTTTTCGGACGACCTGAACGTTTTATTCACCGAGAAAGAAAAGAGGCAATTTTATGACTGAAAATAGATTAAGGCAGAAGCAATTTTTAATCATCACAGAAGAAGGGAAGTTCGTTACAGCTTTATATGATGATTTAGTAAAATTCCATAAAAAGAACGTTCGATTTACATTTTTAAAACAACGTGATATTCCGATTTGTCCGAAATGTAAAGAAGTTAATAGCTTTTTAGTCAATTGGGATACAGGACAAGAAAAATGTCTTACATGCGATCACCAGAACTAAATATAATAACCAGAAGGCACCTGAAATAGGCGCTTCTGGTTATTTTTTTTTGTAAAAAATAGAAAATAAGTTAAAATTTAGTTGACGACCGTCAACTAATGATATATAATAAAGATATCAGAAAGGAGGTGCAAGGAAGTGGAGGAACGAAGTATCCTAGTGATACTGGGGATAATAGCAACAATCCTTACAATCTTAGAGAAAATCCTCAGTATTATAGAAAAAGCTCAAAATCGCAAACCACGCGGCAAACGTAGTAAAAAGCGAAAATGAGCCTCGGGGGGAGGGAAACCTCCCCACTACTAAATATAGTATACACCACTTCCTGAAATTATAAAATGAAAAAAATTATTAAAAGTGGTCTTATGTTCTGGGTGTTTGTTGGATTATATCTCTTTGTAAGAGAATGGCCAAACGGAAGTACTTGGCAAACTGTTCTCGATGTATTAGCTACAATTGCTATCTTCCTTGCCTTAGTTGATATGTTTATGGGAAAGGAGTCGTCCTAATAATTATGTATCAATTTAATGATCGGGAATCGTTAGTTGAGTTTCTCCAAGAGGAATTAATGACCACAAATGAAGCGAAAGAGTACTTAGGAGTCTCAAGACAATACCTAAACGTTATATGTAACAAAGGTAAGCTTAAATTTGTCAAAGATTCAGGGACGACAAAGTTATTTCTTAAAAGTGATTTAGATTTGTATAAACAAAATAATGCTAGATGATAAAATAACTGGCTCGCGCCAGTTATTTTATTTCAATCGTGTTCAAGGGTATCTAAGAATTGGTACCCTATACGATCAATAACTTGTCTTATTTGTTTCTGCGCATTGTTATGCAATTTATCCATCCACAGTGAATATGCTTTAATAAAAATATCAGCTGTTTTTTCTAATACTATATTATTAGTTTTGTTTCGTATTTTGGAATATTGAATAGATTTTCTGTAGAAGTAGAAATACTTTTCAGATGCTAGATTTATTGCCTTACGTTCACTTTCATTCATATCTTTCTCAAATACTAAAACAACAACAGAAGCAAGCACTTTTGGGATTTTCATCTCTTTTGATAAAGCAGAACGGTGATTGCCACCACTCAAAACTATTAGTTTGCCATTTGGAAGAAAGCCTAGATGAAAGTCAGTAACATGAACATTCTGCCAACCTTCCTTATTGACTATCTTTTTAAGTCTTTCATACTTACTAGGTGATAACTCTCTACTTAAAGCAATAATATCTTGGGGGTTTATATAGACGTTTCTTTTTAAATAGTAAGTATGATAAGGGCCTAACTCTTCAAGTAACTTCTCATCATCTATCCATTCCAACCCGTTTCCTCCTCTAATCATAATCTTCAATTAATCATTTTTGATAACTTCCTTGCTAGTACAATTATATTGTTATGCACAATAAGAAATTTCTACTAAACTACTAAGAATAATAAAAATAGAAGTTTTCAGTTGCTCTATTCTAAAGTTGCAAGAGTTGCAAAGGGAAATTACCGGAGTTATAACGAGAACATACGTTCTAATTATAAGAGGTGATTAAATGAACAATTATAAAATATATAACATAGATTGTGTCCATGGGTCCAAAGAACAAATACCAGAGGAATCAGTAGATCTTATTATTGCTGATCCACCATTTAATCTTGCATTTGGAGGAACTACTCAAACGAAAACAGGTAAACCCAGATTTAGTATTACACAAAATGATAATCTGGAGTTTAAAGAATATATGAGATTTACCTTAAAATGGCTAAATGAGGCATATCGAATACTAAAAAAGCGAAGACATATTTATGTGTTTATTGATTGGAGGATGTATGCCTACTTATCCTTATGGATGAAAAGGGCAGGCTTTATAATCAAAAATTTAATTGTTTGGGATAAGCAACATATTGGTCTTGGACATCACTATCGATTTCAGCACGAATTTCTAATCTTTGCTGTTAAATCAAAAGACAAGAACAGAAGGACCAAGTGCAGGTCGACATCTGATATTTGGAGAATACCTAAAATATCAAACCATAAATTAACGCATCCTTATGAGAAACCAGTAGAACTGATGGACAAAATTATTATCAATAGTACTGAAGAATCTGAATTAGTTGTAGACTTTTTTGCTGGCTGCGGTACGGTTTTAAGCGCTTGTATAAACAACAATAGGGACTGTATAGCATTTGAAATAGACAGCTATTTCTATGATTTAATGAAACGGAAATTTCCTGAACTTGAATAATAATAAATAACCTCGCCATAATGACGAGGTTATTCTGGTGATTTTTGCATTTCTAGCAAAAAATAATATTAGATTCTATTGGAGTGATTGTATGAAGATTCTAACAAGTGAAGAAAACGATAAGATTCTATTTTCAGTACTAATTCCATACATTATCGAAAAGCTAGAAAAAGATAAAATATTGTTAGAAGAGACTTCTGCATTAAAATTTGGCAAGGCTTATCTAGAATTATTAGATAGTGTAATCAGTGCTAGCTCAAAAGAACGTTCGCAGTATCGTATATTCATGAGAGAAAATAACATTCGAATAGTTGATAGTAAGATTTGCTCTGATGGTGTATATATAGGTGTAAAATATAATGGATATCTATTTAGACATCACTATGACCGATACGTTATAAGAAATAGAGTAAACGAGTACGTTAATCAAAAAGTTAGTGCATCATCTTTCTAATCCCATAAGAATATTCTTGCTTCGTAACATGTTCATTTAATACTGCTACTGGAACTATCCCCAGACTTATTACTGCCAGAGATAACAAACTGATAGCAGCTTGAGCTATTGGGATTGGTAACATATCAACACGCTCCTTTTTATTGAGTAAACTTAATCAGTTTATTTAAGACATCAATCACGACCCCTAGGACCAATCCTAAGGCTATGAAGAATGAAACTGTACCTACTAGATTCTTAATACTAGCTTTATTGAAAGCCCCTAACACTAGCATTGCAACCCAAGCAACAAAACCAAGAGCTAAAAGAGCAAATAGAATCCATCCATTCCCGTCGGTAAATGTCTTTTGCACTATAAAGCCCCAAGTCATACAAATCTCCTCCTCAATTCATCGTAATCAAAAATTTGAAATTCTAAGCCGTGCTTATTTTCTTTAAACAATCGTTTTTCGATACTTTTTTTACGATGAGTTGTTATAAGTATAGTTGGGAATCCCTCTGTGCGTTTAATCCAACTTTGCTTGATGTCCTTATAGTTCTCATAAAGCTTGTTGTATTTGACTACTTTGTCAAAATCGTTATGCGAGATATCTGCTTCGATAAAGTAATGCCTATAATTCTTTTCTTTGTCATTATATATCTCAACGAAACAGTCACATCGCAAAATATCATAATCATCCTCGTAAGATGCCATAGTAACCATTTCATAACCTAGCTTCTCGGATAAAAGCTTAATTATTATCCAATTGGTGGCCACTATATGGGCAGCCTGGAGAATGTTTTTCTTTGCGTTATACCAATAGATATACGGCTCGTCAAAAGATACACGTTTTCTTTGTAATATATTTTCTTTGACCAGGTATTTCAGTCTACGCTGTGCAAGTCGCTTGCTTGTTTTAGTACCTCCAAATATTAAATGCGCGATCTGATCCGTCGATAGAAATCCCCACCGCTTGACATACTCGACTATCTTATTGTCTCGGGCGAAGCATTTTTTGTGGTTGGTCATTTTCGTTACTGTCAAAGATAATCACCCTTTCGCGTTTATTCGGTACTAGCGACATAATTTTTTTAGGATCCATAAATAATGTTTGTACTTCGATCTCATCATCCCACTGGAATATTCCGCGACCGCGAATAGCCGGAATATTCACACCGTTGGCATTATTAAGAATCATCTTACTGTCTTCACCACTTTTCACTCGAAAACACATACGAGCATCGCACAACGATCGTGTTTCAGTAAAAGTACCGTCGCGGAAAGTCTTTGCAGAAGGCTTTTGAGTACCAAGGACTCCTGTGAAACCGGAATTTCTACCTAATCGCAAAACACGATTTAATAACAATTGGCTATCTTTGTTTTGGAGTTCGGTCAACTCATCAACTGCAAAGAACAAAAATGGTGGTTGGCCCTCGAGGCCGTGAATCTTAACTTCCCCTATTTCCGACAACCATTGATTTCTTCTGTCCAATTCTTCATTCATTTTATATAGGACTTCGTTGGCCTTTGATTCATCGGTTACAAGTAGTCCATGGTCACGCATATACATGCTATACTCAGTTTTTTTAAAATCAAAAACGGTAATGTAGCAATTAGCTCTAGAGACTAACAGAGATGTCAAAATAACGTGTATAAAGTTGCTTTTCCCAGCATCCGGAACTCCACCTACTAACATAAACGGAAAACGAGCCAAATCACGAATCAGCAAACCTTTAGCACTATATCCAACGGGGAAGGGGAGAAACCCTTTTGCATTTTCGTAATCAAAATCAAATGGATACATTGTTTGAATTGGTTCAGTTAATACTTTCATATGAATGGAACACCCTTTCTTTTCGACGTAGACATCATAGCCTAATGCGTCACTGAAATAGTCAAGCTTATCTTTAAATGTTTTAAAATTGCATCCTGGAGGAATTGATAATATAAAATGGCTTTCATTGATTGCCTTAATAATAAGTGGCTTCGTTTCTTTATATAAAATATCGATTGTATCCTCTACAATAGCTCTAATACGATTGCTGGTTCTGTACCTCCAAAGATTTACAACAAATCTAGCTGCATTCTCGGCCGTGCTATCCTTCTTCATCATTTCCCTCCTAACCATGAAGGCTTAAGACTTTCAACGAATACTTTAATTGAATCAGCAATGCTTATTGTTACGATTATCAACGTCTCAAAAGCTAAGAACGCTGCTAGCAGAACCACTAGGTATGCTACATTTCTTTGTCTCATTGCAAAACACACAACCGACGTAACAACAGCCAATACAATGTCATGAAGTAGCTTGGTTAACATCACCCACCTTCTTTCTTAAATAGACTCGCTATACGCTCTGAGGCTTCTAGCAACTCTCCTAGAACCAATCCCAAACTTATAAATACAATCAATATTGATACTAAGCTTGCAATGTCTTTTTTCTTGAACTCATCGAGTGAAAAGACAATGAACTGCCCAATAACGACCACGCTTATAATCTGCAAAAAAACCAAAATTTCACGCCCCTTTCGTCGCTCTAATCTTCGATTTTCGCTCCTATTCCGCAATCTATAAACTTGAAAAATGCTTATAAAGTAAGGATTTGTACAAGCAATGACAAGCTGTAGCAGAATATTCACTGTGGTATTCGCGCGGTGTATGTAGCGTATATGCAGGGAAGTATGAGTTAGTCAGTGACACTTGTTGTTCGTTGATAAAAATATATGTAAAACTAATTTTCTATATGACAATATATTTTCCAAATGTAAAATAAAAAAGAGTAGCTTTTTAAAATAGCTACTCTGGCCAAATATGTTCGATTTTTCTATCTACAGCTTTACTAATAGCCTTTGCTACTGAAAGTCTAGTATCTTCACCGTTTAATATATTTCCTAGCTGTTGTCGAGTTATTCCAACTTGATCTGCAAGCCATTGTCTTGAATTTGGAAGTTTATCGCGTTTTCTTTCAGCCAATATCACAATTAGATTACACTTCATCCGATCACCCCAAGTTAGGCTATTCGCTATTACTTTTGTCGAATCCTTTAGCGAAAAACATCTAGTTTTGTCATGTACTGTAACACTGAAAATGGGTACTTTTCAAACTACAAATATTAGTTCTATAATGTATGAAATATAACCTTGAAAAATTTTTAGTGGAGGTCCATACATCTTGAATTCCCGCCAACTCAATAACAATATATGGAACAAATGGTTAGGAGCCTTTCGGAGGTTTATATACTTTTGAAAGGCTTATTTTTTAAACCAAATTACCATATCTAATAGCATGATTTGTCGAATCTTGACAAGTTTTGTCGATAGGAAGGATAAGGATTATGAGTGTCGAATGAATTTAAGAATTAAAATGGTAATGAAATGATTGTAGTTGAAGAAAATGGAAAAAAGATTTACAAATTGCACATTGGAGGTATTACCATGAAAAAAATTATTGGGTTACTATGCACCGTTATAATCACGGTCTTATCAGCGTCGTTCGCTGGCGCACAGGATATAAACATAACTTTGAATGGGGTGTTAATGGATTTCCCACAGCCTAAGCCCTATATTGGAGATGAGGGACGTGTATTAGTACCTGTGCGGTTTATATCCGAGACAATGGGCGCAGAGGTGAATTGGGACGCTGAGGCTAAGGAGGTAAGTATTACCTATGAGGGGAATACTGTAGTATTCACTCCATACAGTTGGGCTACTCATGTGATCAAAAATGGTGAAAAAATAGAAATTGGTACACGTGCTAGTAATAGGTTTGGTCGTGTTTATGTACCTTTGCGTTTTGTATCGGAAATGTTAGAAGCAGACGTAGAGTGGGAATCTTCTACGAAAACGGTGCATATATCTAAAGAAAGTTTAAATGTAAATCAATTAACGTTACCTGAAAACAGAGGTTTGACAATGAACACGCCTACAACGGATTTTCAACCAACAAAGCCGGGGGTACTTCCCCCCTCAGCTTTACCTAAAGAATATCCGAAAGACTGGGATGAGCGTCAAAAAGCAGTTGGAAAGGTACAAGAAGAGCATTATTACTATGCCGACAGAGTGCTTGAGAAAATAAAATTAAAAGATGACACACTTATAGTCTATTTTCCGGAACTATCTAATGGGTATTATTACAGGGCAAGTTATTTACTTATAAAGAAGGATGATAGTAAAGAAAATGTCTTTATTTTTAACGAAGACCCAGGATGGGAAGGTGCAGTGGTTATAGATAAAGACGGAATAGTAAAAATTAAGAATGTGTCGAACTATAAGACGGTGTCATTGTGGTTAGCGGTTTCGCAAGAAAAAGATGGCAAGTACACAGGTATATTAGGGAATAGCATGCTTTTACTTCCGGACTTTTCTGTTATACGGGACAGTTTTGTAGGGTATATTGGCGACTACCATAAGTAGGCGGTTATCGCATGAAATGGCAAAATAAAGTTGCCAAGACTTAAAAATAGTGATAAATTCGCTTATCAAGAGGCAACTTTGAGCATAATACAAGGCATCAGCCCCAAAAATGATAATACATATAAATGTCAACATAAACATGTACACTTTTGACTGTTTAAGAATGTACAGTTTTACTAATTATCTCGTTCCAGATGGTCCTTAATTCGGTAAGAATCACCAATAATATTAACTACCGTTGCATGGTGGAGGACACGATCCAAAATTGCATTTGCTATCTTAGGATCTTGGAATACCTCGTCCCAGGATTTAAAACCAACATTCGTTGTTAAAATCGTACTTTTCTTTTCATATCTCATATCAATGAGTTGAAAGAAGAGTTTGGCATCTTCTTTATCGATTGGTAAATAGCCAATTTCATCAATAATTAAAAGCTTGTATTTTGTATAGTGTTTTAAGCGACTTTCTAAGCGGTTCTCTAATTTTGCCCGCTTTAAATGTAAGAGCAAATCATTGCATTTAATGAAATAGGTGCTCGTTCGCTTTTTTGCTGCTGCAATTCCAATTGAGGTA
>NZ_MJAT01000010.1 GCF_001742305.1 Desulfuribacillus stibiiarsenatis
TCTTAGATGTATTTAGAAGACCATCAGGGCCTAGTGATAGATATGTTTGCCGCCATTGGTTGATGGATGCAAAGGTAACATCTAGCATAGAAGCTAAACGTCTAAGGGAACCTTCTCCACGGAGATATTTTTCTACAGCAGCTATTTTTTCTGTTCCTGATATTTTTGATTTGTGAGTCACAAAAATACTCCTCCTTGTAAATAAACAGTTTTATTATTTAAACTGTCTACCACAAGGGGAGCATATCAGGTAACCTGTATGACTTTTCTTTATTTCACCTCTTTATTTTTCCACTTCCTTATTTTGAGATAAACATTTGTGTCCAGTAATGACGGTTTGGTCCGCCCTCTGCGTACCCTACGCCAATATGCGTGAAGTTCGCATTGAGAATATTGGCACGGTGACCCTCGGAGTTCATCCAGCTATTGACTACTTCCCTTGCCGTAGTCTGACCCGCCGCAATATTTTCGCCAGCCGCACGATATTGTACGTTAAAAGACTTTAACATATCAAATGGCGATCCATAGGTTGGTGATTGGTGCGAAAAATACTTCTTATCCCTCATATCGACTGATTTATATCGCGCAACCCGCGATACTTGCCAATCTGCAATTAGGGGCTTCAGCCCTTTTTTCTGCCTTTCTTGATTCGTTAACGATATAACCTCATTCTCGAATGCTTTAATATCATCAATATTTGGTACATAGACTTTATCACCAGGGTATATCCAGTGTGGATCTTTAAACTGCGGATTGGCTCCAATGATTTCTGACAGTCCGATCTCATATCGTACTGCTATTTTCCAAAGAGAATCTCCTTTCTGTACAATATAGGTTTCAACAGCACTTGCTATAGACGTGAGTGACATTGTGACCATAAGACTTATGATTAGAATTTTAGTTAATTTTTTCATACACTTATTATTTGTAAGTTCTAGTTTTTTTAGCAGAGAATTCTCTTAGGAACTTGTTACCAATTAAATGTATACAGGGATTGAGAATTGTGATGCGGCTCTTTTCAATCGATTTTCAACGATAATACTTTCTTGATCATCAAATACATGCATTTGGTGAATCATAACCCATACCTTATCGCTTACTCGTAGCTCTTTTTTATCGAGTGCATGATACGCTACTAATAAGTGCGAACCGACCTCCACTTCAATCTGCCAGCTATTGCCTTTATACACAACATGTCTTACAATGCCTCTTTGGGCAGCGGCAATATTTGAAATCTCGTCTTCTTTCCCAATCTCAATAAATTCTGGCCGGATAATAGCCTTCCCATATTGTAGTATCTTTTCGAACCCGCGAAGCAGATGATAATTTTCTATGACATTTGATTCTCCGATAAATCTTGCTACAAAAGCAGTTTTTGGCTGTTTATATATTTCCATCGGTGTTCCCATTTGTTCGACTTGCCCTTGATTAATAATAATAATTTCGTCTGCTACTTCAATCGCTTCTTCTTGATCATGGGTTACAAAGATACTAGTGACTCCGAGCTTTTCAATCATGTCTTTTAGCCAAGTGCGTAATTCCTTTCGAACCTTTGCATCAATGGCAGCAAATGGTTCATCGAGTAACAAAAGCTGTGGGCGGGGCGCAAGGGCACGTGCAAAGGCGACTCGTTGTCGTTGCCCACCGGATAGTTGATTCGGATATCGTTTCTCTAAGCCTTGCAGACCAGTTAAACAAATTAATTCATTGACCCGTTTCTCGATTTCTTTCTTACTTTTCTTCTGCACTACAAGGCCGAAGGATATATTTTGGAAGACATTCATATGCCGGAATAACGCGTAATTCTGGAACACAAAGCCAATACCACGCTCTTGTGGAGGTTTATCATTTACACATTCTCCGTTAAAAAGAATCTCTCCTGAATCTGGTTCTTCGAGTCCAGCAATCATTCTAAGTATAGTAGTCTTACCACCACCACTTGGTCCTAGTAAGCCAATGAGTTTACCTTTTTCTATATTAAAGCTAACACAGTTTGATGCTTGAAAATTTCCAAAGCTTTTGCATAACTTCTTTACCGTTATATGCATGAAGCTCACTCTCCTATATGTTTCAATTGATCCTGCTCATGTTTCCATTCCACAAGACCTTTAAGTACTAATGTGATTAGGGCAAGCACTACTAGCAAAGAAGCTACTGCAAAGGAAGCCGCAAATTGATATTCGTTATATAATATTTCTACATGCAGTGGTAACGTACTTGTTCTCCCACGGATGTGCCCAGATACCACAGATACTGCACCAAACTCTCCCATGGCCCTCGCATTACACAGGATTACTCCATATAATAAACCCCACTTAATATTTGGAAGAGTGATTTTCCAAAATGTCTGCCACCCGCTAGCACCCATACAAATTGCCGCTTCCTCTTCTTGAATACCCTGTGCCTGCATTAACGGAATGAGCTCCCTCGCTACAAAGGGTAAGGTGACAAACATGGTAGCTAGTATAATCCCAGGAACGGCAAAGATAATTTGTATATCATGACTTAATAGCCATGGTCCTATTACTCCACTTGCACCAAATACTACAACGAATATGAGACCTGCGATGACAGGAGATATGGCAAATGGCAAATCAATTAATGTAATCAATATATTTTTGCCTTTAAAATTAAACTTCGTGATGCACCACGCTGCCGTGAGTCCAAACAGCAAGTTTAATGGCACAGCTATCAAGCATGTGAGCATCGTAAGTTTCAGTGCAGCTAATGCATCTGGTTCCACTAGTGCAGCAAAATAGACCTCAATTCCTCTTCGAAATGCATCGGCAAATATTGATATTAAAGGCAGGATTAGTACCAATGTCAGAAAAGAAAGTGCAATTGAAATTAATATCAACTTCACATACGCTTTTTCCGTGATGTATCTCCCCATGATTTCCTCTCCTAATGCCTGAGCGTTTTCTTCGTGGATTGCCATTGAATATAATTAATCAATAGAAGTAATAGAAACGATATTACCAACATCGTAGTTGCAATTGCTATCGCACCTGTATAATCAAACTGTTCTAGTTTGGTCATGATTAAAAGCGGTACAATCTCTGTTTTCATCGGCATATTACCAGAAATAAATACGACGGACCCATATTCCCCTAGCCCCCTTGAGAACGCTAAAGCGAACCCAGTAAGTAAAGCAGGAAATAACTCTGGAAAGATGACTGCATGAAACGTTCGCCAACGGTATGCACCTAAGCTAACAGCAGCTTCCTCGATATCTTTCTCTAATTCATGCAATATTGGTTGTACCGTTCGTACGACATATGGAATTCCGATAAACACGAGTGCAAGGGTTATCCCCACTTGTGTAAAGGCAACTTGAAATCCAATCTTGTGTAATAGAGCACCCATCCATCCGTTTTCGGCATAAATTGCTGTTAAAGAGATACCAGCAACTGCTGTAGGAAGAGCAAAAGGTAGATCAACAATGCCATCAATAATTTTTTTCCCAAGAAACTGATATCGAACTAATACCCAGGCAATCATTAGTCCGAATACTGCATTGATAACAGCAGCGAATAAAGCCGTCGTAAAGCTTACTCGAAATGCTGCTAACACTCTTACGTCCGTGATAATCTCCCAATACTGCTGCCAAGTCATAGCAGTCAGCTTTAACAGCAGAACAGATAATGGAATTAGTACCAAAAGACATAAATAAAACAAAGTGAAACCCATTGTTAAACCAAAGCCAGGGATAATACTCCTTCGCTTCAGGGTATCGAACATCTCATCACCCCTTGCTAAAAATCTAAGCTTATATACAATTCTCGTTGTTAACGTTTGCTAGCGTAAATTTGATCAAAAATAGCACCATCACTAAAATGTTTCTCATGTACCCGGTCCCAACCACCAAAGTCGTCTATCGTAAGCAAAGGAATTACTGGGAAAGTGTCTTTATATTGCTGCAGAATCTGCTCTGATCTCGGTCTGAAATAATGCTTCGCTATAATCGATTGGCCTATATCGGAATAAAGATACTCTAGGTAGGCTTCTGCAATTTCTCTCGTGTTCCTTCGATCCACAATTTTATCGATGACTACCACTGGTGTTTCCGCTAAGATGCTAATGGAAGGATACACGATTTCGAACGTTTCATCTTCAAGCTCCCGAATCGCTAGATACGCTTCATTCTCCCAAGAAATTAACACGTCTCCGATATTTCTCTCCGTAAATGTAGTCGTAGAACCACGCGCGCCAGTGTCTAACACAGGAACATTTCTGTATAGCTTGGTAACAAACTCAATAGCCGCTTGTTCATCTTGGTGCTTTCCCATTGCATATCCCAAAGCAGCTAAGTAATTCCAGCGGGCGCCACCCGATGTCTTAGGGTTTGGAGTAATGACTTGAACATCAGAGCGAATTAAGTCTTCCCAATCATGAATGTTCTTCGGATTTCCCTCACGTACTAACAACACGATTGTCGAATAATATGGCGCGCTATTATAGGGTAATCGCTGTTGCCAATTGACGTCATCTATATATCCGGCTTTCTGTATCGCCTGTATGTCATACGCAAGAGCTAGTGTAGCGACCTCCGCAGGTAATCCGTCAATAATTGATCTTGCCTGTTTCCCTGATCCACCGTGGGATTGACTAAATCGAATCGTTTGCCCTGTTTTCTCTTTCCAATAGTGATTGAATTCTTTATTAAAATCGATATATAATTCTCTGGTCGGATCATACGACACATTAAGAATCGACACTTGAGCATCATTGCATGCCGAAATTGCAAAGACAACGATTAGTTTTATAAGAAGAACGATTAGTTTTTTCGCCATTTTCCAACCTCCACTGCACTAAAACTCCATCTACCATTTAGTTTATTGCCTAACAATGGAAAGGGTCACAAAAAAACAGATAAATTATAGATATTTTTCAATTCTAGATTATACTTAGTACTTAGATAGTAAAACTTGGCGATTAATAAGTAATCCTAGCATGTGGCTACTGATTGGAGATTTGAGGTTAGTTTTGAGGTTATTGTTTATCTCAGCGGCGTTTACTAATACTCCCACTTCTACAGAATGGTTCTTCTATTTTTAAAATAGTTAGAACCATTACGTACCATTAGGTGAAAGTGGGAGATAAGTGCCGCCAAGCTTCGAAATAAGTGCAAAGTTCAGGTGGAGTAAAAACTCCATCTGAACTAAGTTTTCTTTATAACGATAGTGAATTTAGGGGTGATTACACGATGGATTATCATGTATTAATGGGTGCAGGACAGATTGCAGGATTAGTCGGTTTTATTCTAATGTTCTTTCAGTTTGTATTTAGTTCCCGTGTACGTTGGTTAGAGAAAGATATTGGCCTGGATACTATGTATCGTTACCACAAACAACTTGGTATTATTGCTTTTGTTTTAATTTTCTTACATCCGTTATTTCTTAATACCCATCGCATGATGGTGATAGGCGAAATGGAAGAACCATCTTTATTTATTGGACTAGGTTTTATTGCCTTAGCTATTTTAATCATTACCTCAATGACAGCCATCTTCTATAAAAGGCTTCGTCTCCGCTACGAGACTTGGTTTACCATTCATAAAGCGAATTACCTTGTGTTCCCGCTCGTCTTTTTTCATAGCATAAAAGAAGGAACTACGATTTTCTCGACAACTCATGTACGGTACCTATGGTATGTTTTATTTGCCCTTTATCTATTGCTAGTTATCTATAAAATTGTACAAGTTGTAAGAGCCCGCAGACATCCTTATCAAATCATTGAAATTATCAAAGAGACGCCAGATATTCATACAGTAGTATTGCAAGGAAAGAAAAAACATCATCTTGCTGGGCAGTTTATGTTTTTGCAAATTTGTACCAATCAGAAGGTTTCGGAAGCTCATCCTTTTACCATTTCTTCAAGCCCTACGGAAGAAAATCTTAAAGTTAGTGTCAAGGCATTAGGCGATTTTACTTCCCAGCTTCCCAACGTACCAATTGGCACTAAGGCTTACATCGATGGTCCTTACGGCGTTTTCACTTTACAGCACATGCCATCAACCTGTTACGTACTAATTGCCGGCGGTATAGGCATAACGCCATTTATCAGCATGCTTAGAAAGCTCCACGCGGAAAGTTCCAATAAAAAAATCCTGCTCCTTTGGTGTAACAAAACGGAACAGGACATTGCATTTTGCAAGGAATTAGAGGAACTAGAACTTTCAATGGAACACTTGAGAGTGATTCACATCTTATCTCAACAACCTGATTGGCATGGGGAGACTGGCTATCTAACTAGCGATAAATTAAGAACTTATTGTGCTGAATATACTCATGCCCATTTCCTGATTTGTGGTCCTCCAGGAATGTTACAAATGGTACGCAAAGAACTGCAATTGATGGATATACCAAGTACACATATCCATTACGAAAAGTTCGAGCTATAAGAACGGACAAATTCTAATGCTTGTTCACGGTTTTGCACGACGCCATCAATCTGAGCTGCTCTTAGTAGCTTTAAGCACGTCCCGATATCTTTTCCTTGAATCGATAATTCTTGAATAATCTCGTTACCAGAGATAAACGGACGTAAATTAGCTAACCTTCGGGCAAACAATTCGTACGTGATTATGCCCTTCTGAAGTTGTTCTAATTCCATAGACTGATTATCACCACAATATGCTTGTCCGGTATGATATAAAATCAAAGTTCCTAAGGTCTCAAGCTCTAGGTCATGGAAAAGAATTTGCACTAGTTTTTGATTATCAAAATCGGATTGTGGTAGTGACTTGATTCGTTCTATGCCTCGATTCCAACTGTTAAGTATGCTGATTTCTCGCGCGCTTAATTTCAGTAGTTTTCCCACAGCTGGAGCAGATGTTCCAAATAAAGCTGCTAGTTTAAGAAGAGGACCTCTAGCATTGCCACCTGCTACTATTTGATAAAAGTAGGTATGTGCAGGGGCTTCCTCTTCTACAATTTCTTCAAGTATCAAATGCACGCTACGCTCTACTTGCTGATATTTCTCAAGATCAATTTCATTCCCAGTTTTGTTATCAAAAATCTCCTGAAGGATTTGAATTTCATCAACTAAAACCCGTATATACTGAGACGATGGATTGATTCGAAACACACCCCATAACTCGTCTCTTATTCTCTCAGCACTCACCTCGCGAATCAATGATATAGCTTCTCGCATACTATGTTTGATTGTTTCTGGGATCGTAAACCCTAACTGTGCTGCTAACCGCACGCCCCTAAGAATACGCAACGGATCATCGATAAACGTATGAGGATAAGCAGGGACTAAAATTTTCTCTTGTAAATGTTGTAAACCGTCTCCATAATCTATCACCATACGATTAAGATTAATTGTTTTATTCGTGTTATTACTACATAGAAATTGTAGAAAATCCGAAATTGGTAATGCCATAGCGTTCACAGTAAAATCCCGCTTTAGCAAGTCTTCTTTAAGGAGATTGCCTTTCGGTCCTACCATATCAATCTGTATATTATATTTTTTCGATACTATGCGATATACATGATGCTCCTCATCTAATGTAATGAAAGATGCCTGTATATGGTCTGCAAATTTACGAGCAATTTCCTGCGTATCTCCAAATACCAAGAAATCAACATCTGAGCTATAACGCCCCAATAGCAAATCCCTAACAAATCCACCTACGAGATAAGTGGATTGCACGATTTGCGGTCCGCAAAATTCTTTAAACTCTTCTAACACCTCTCGCACATGTTTGTTATGTACAACCACATTGTTTGTTTTACTCAAGCTCCCATCACCTCTACTCTATATACAAGAGACATTTTATTTCATAGTTTTTTATTAAAGATTATTTAATAAAGGTTTTTAAATAAGGATTTTTAAGAGAGGTACATTGGTTTCTATGTGAGTGAACTGTAATGAATAGGACTGTACGTTAACTTGCCATTGACTCTTGTGCTTTCCATAACAACGAGTGAATCTACATATATCTTGTCAATTATCGTCGGTAGCTGTAAAGATTGTATGCTCGTTTCCATAACAACTTCACGCCCGAAGGTTATGTGCGGCTTATACGGTCGATTTTCTTTGGCAAAACCATACTTCTCTAGCTCGTCCTCCAATTGAGACTGTACATGATGGAGTGCCGAAGAATGTTCTAATCCAATCCATTGAATTGACTTGTTGCCACGCGGAAAAGACCCAATATTCGAAAAAGCAAGTTCAAATGGGTCATTCTGTTGCGCAACTATACCTACTGTATTTTTAATGCTTTGTAATTGTTCTGGTGTTACATCGCCAATGAATTTCAACGTTACATGAAAATTCTCTTTATGCGTAAAGCTTCCCTTTTTACTACCATTCTTTAAGTACCGTTGAATCTCGACAAGTTGTTCTTTTATCTCATTCGTAAAATCAATTGCTATAAATACTCGCATCTTATAGCACCTCGCTGTCGAATAAAATGTATTTACGCCCAAATAGGAATGACGTAGAATAGTACGGCGATAAAGTGGGCCACACTACCACCTAAAACGAACACGTGCCAAATCGCATGATGAAAAGGGATTCTTCTCCATATAAAAAAGATCGTTCCAAAAGTATATAACAATCCTCCAAGCACTAGCCAGACTAAACCACCAGTTGCTAAATTTTCGTACAACGGACGAATTGCCACGACAATCATCCACCCTAAAATGATATACAGTAACGTAGACAAGACTATAAACCTTTTGACAAATATCATCTTAAAAATAATACCGGCTATCGCTAAGACCCAGATTACAGCTAATAACGTCCATCCAAGGGTCCCACGTAAAGTAACCATTAGAAATGGTGTGTATGTACCTGCAATTAGTAGATAGATTGCTGCATGATCTAAGTATTCGAAGATATTCTTCACTGGCTTATATTGAAAGCTATGGAGCAAGGTTGAGAACGTGTATAAGAGTACTAGAGAAGCTCCATAGATACTTACACTCACAATGTGCCACACATCTCCATACAAGCTAGAAAAGACGACCATCAACACTAATGCTGCAATACTAAAAACGATTCCAATCCCATGTGTAATCGCATTTGCTATTTCTTCTCGCAATGTATACTCCATGTTTTTCCTCCTAGATCGCAATTGTTATAGGCTTTTGACTAATACCATATGTGGTAATTTTATAGATTGTGCTTTATAACACTTGTGAACATTTCTGTGCTTGTGTACAATTCTCGCATTTATTCGCTAGTTTAATTCATCGAGGGTAAGTGAGAAACTAGGTATATATGTATCCATAAAATATTCCACTTCTGGTAAATTGTATTGCCTAATATCCTTTAGTATGGCTTTTTCTGCTTGTTTAAATTCCTCATTTCCAACCTTCAACTCTTCCAGGCATTTCAGATAGGCGGAGATCTTATCCGCAATCTTAATAATCATCCAATACTGGTCATCTTCTTGTTTAGGAAAAAAATATGCCTGATATTGATCTTGCAATGGTTCTGGGAGCATTTTATGTAATCTATGATTAGCAACCGTTTCAATTTCTTGGAACGCCTTCTTAATTTCTGGATTGAAGTATTTAATCGGTGTCGCTAAGTCCCCTGTTATAACTTCGCTAGCATCGTGAAACAACGCTAACATAGCAACCCGCTCTGGAATGATCTGACCGTTAAACATTTGATTCTTAATCACTGCTATTCCATGAGCAATCATTGCAACTTGTAGAGAATGCTCTTGGATATTTTCCGGATGGGAATTGCGCATTAGACCCCACCTTTGAATCAATTTCATTCTTGACATATAGGCAAAGAAATGACTCATTTTCATACTCCTTTACAGTTCCTATTATTTATGAACGTCTTAGATTATAGCTATTTGATGATATAGGCTATTTGATGATATAGGCTATTTGATGATATAGGCTATGTGATGATATAGGCTATGTGATTGGATAATATATATTGTCTTTCACACGATTTATTTCACTCTTCAGAACATCGCATAAAGTGATGATGGCGTCTTCCAGCATTTCCTCAGAGGCATGTGCATAGCTGATGCGGATAAATCGCTGTTCCTCGCCTCCAGCATAGCAAGCACTTCCAGGTAAAAACGTTAACCGATTGCGAATCGCTTCCTGCAGAAGATTCTCATCATGCACCCCGCTTGGTAGCTGCAACCACAGGAACAACCCACCTTGCGGTTGATACCAAATCATCTGTTCATGCACGGCTTTCGGTAGATTCGTTTGTAAATATCGATACGTCATTGCCACTCTGCGGGCCAATGCCTTCCTTATATCCACCATCTTACCTTGTAATTCTGGAGATGACAATAATTCTGCGAGAATTACCTGCGTAATCAACGGGCTCCCTAAATCCGAAATGCTTTTCGCTGCAATGAGACGATTTAAGATCGGTTGATCGGCAACCACGACAGCTACACGGCATCCCGTGGCTAATATCTTACTATAGCTTTTTATATATATGACGCACCCACTGGAATCAAAACTTTTAATCGGCAGAGGGGGTTTCTTTTGAAAATATAATTCACTCCATATATCGTCCTCAACGATAATCAGTTGAAAGCTTTCTGCTATGTCAATAAGCTCCTGTCTCCGTTTCAAAGACAGGGTAGTCCCTGTTGGATTCTGAAACGTAGGGTTTGTGAACAAAAGCTTCGGCTTGTACCGCTCACACAGCTCGATTAATCGATGGGTTTGTAATCCTTCATAATCTACCGGCACAGAAATAATCCGAACACCCCTAGCCCGTAACACATCTATGTAACCGATGTAGGTAGGACTTTCAATTATTACAGAATCACCATAGCTTAAGAATGTTTTGGCAATTAGTTCTATGGCTTGCTGCGAACCACTGACCGTTAGCATATGCTTGGTATCTGTTTTTACTCCAATGCTTTCAATATATTTCTGGGCTGCTTGTAAGAAAGCTGGATCTCCCACTGAGCTACTATAATCTACTAAAGCATCTGGATATTTATCAATGGCTTGCTTGGCTTTCCCTTGAATCCAAGCGACTGGTAATACATCACGGTGAAAATTTGCTACGGAAAGTTTATGTATCACATCCGTTTGCACAGAGTTAATGTGTTTAAGAACCTGGGACCTCGGAATATAATCTTGAATATCCATTTGCCACGGCTTATTAGAAGAATTTCCATGTTCGAGGTGAAAAGCATCCTTAGCAGTCGTTCCTTTCTTGACAAAGTTCCCTCTACCTTTTTCACTCGTGATTAATCCACGCTTTGCAAGTAGACGATATGCCTTCTGAACCGTCACTAACGACACTTGTAATGCGGTCGATAATTCCCGTACTGACGGTAATTGTTCCCCATCGAAGCACTGCTCTGAAATGATACGGTCTGATATGCTATTGCAAATTTGTTCGTAAATTGGAACTGCCGATGTTCGATTGATTAACACGTGATGTGGATGCATCTCGCACCATCCTCTTTTAGAGATTTCTTCCTGCTAAGTGTTATACCCTTCCGTTTACTGTTATACACTTTGCGTACTATTGTATCTCTAAAATCATTTTTTCGTAAAGAGGTGTTATACTATGGTGATGTTTTTTTATTCCATTATGTGTCTGATCTTTGGCACTACATTTTTAGCAATTAAAATTGGCTTGGAGGCCGGTTTAGCTCCTTATTTCTCTGCTGGTATACGTTTTTTCATTGCAGGACTCTTGCTTATAGGTTTTTGCTACGCACGTGGCATGAAGTTGCCTAGTACCAGATCTATGTATTTCAATCTGCTAATTATTGGTTTCTGCCTTACAACCTGTACGTTTGCAACTTTATATTGGGCAGAGCAATTTATCCCTTCCAGTCTAGCAGCACTATTGTCTGCCCTCAGTCCAATGGTGGTCACTGTTATGCTGTCCTACAAAACACGCACAAACCTAACAATCTACCAAATTGTTGGACTTTTATTAGGTTTCAGTGGTGTATTGATGATTACTTTACCATCGATTTCTTTTTCTTTAGGCATGCTGTGGCTGTTTGCCTGCATAAGTGTAGTCGTTGGGCAGTTATTCTATAGCACTGGAACTGTACGATCTAAGGAAATGCTAGAAACGGACGTCTCGCCATTTGTATTAAATGGTATTCAAATGATGTTCGGTGGTATTATGCTATTGATTTTATCTCTTTTTACAGAGTCACCTGATTTCAGTGTTTTTGCAAATTTGAACGCGTGGTATTCGTTAGTCTATTTAACGGTGATTGGCTCTCTACTTGGGCATAGTCTGTATTATTGGTTAATCAAAAAAACAAATCCTGTATTCCCATCAACTTGGCTGTATGTATCGCCATTTATCGCTCTAATCATAGATTTAACAATTCGCCACGAACCAATCCTGTGGTACATGATTCTTGGCGGCGTCGCAATTATTATCGGTGTCATTATAACGAACTTTGTCGTACTAAAAAGTATGATTAAAGAGAAAATGGACGCTATGCGACCAGGAGATGTGACTCTTAAAGCTGATACTCATGTCTAGCTACTTGCTGTTAACTCCCTCTGAACTATGTTTTCTTTATCGTCAAGTAGACAAATCGAAGGCTAAGCGATACAATTGTAGATTATTACCAGTCGGATAGAGAAAAAACTCCATCCGACTAATCTTCTATATCAGGAGCGTCCGGAGCGAATGCGGCAAATATTTTCTAACTTAGATAATGTTCAATTGACGACTACTTTTAAAGATCTATTAGCATGGCGTAAAGAACGATCCCAGAACAAAAAAACACAATCTACTTATGTCGTAGCACAAGCAGATACGAAGAATATTCAGTATTTACATAACAATCGTACAGAAGCCACAATTACAAGTATCGGCCACTGCACATTTCTCATTCAAATGAATGGGCTTAATATTTTAACGGATCCAGTCTGGGCTTATCGTATGGGGTTTGCTAAGAGGTTATCGAATGTTGGTCTGTCGATGGATGAATTACCGCTAATTGATGTTGTTGTGATTTCCCACAATCATTACGACCATTTAGATTTCTCAACCCTTAAGAAATTGAGAAAGATCAATCCCAAAACTATCTATCTAGTGCCTTGTGGGGTGAAATCACTATTTACTCGTCGCGGATTCAATACTGTGGATGAATTCAATTGGTGGGATTTTCATGAGGTACAAGGTGTTGAATTTCATTTCGTCCCTGCTCAACATTGGTCTAAGCGCTTGCTGTTTGATACGAACTGCTCCCATTGGGGTGGCTGGGTTATGAAGTGCTCAAGCAACGCTATACATTCAAATGGGAATGAACATCCAACTAGTAACGAATCTACAGTGTACTTTGTTGGGGACACTGGCTACTTTCGAGGTTTCCAATTGCTGCGCGAGAAATTCTCCATACAATACATGTTAACTCCCATTGGCGCTTATGCCCCGGAGTGGTTTATGAAAATACAACATATGACGCCTGAACAGGCCGTGCAAGCATATGAAGATTGTGGCGCGAAGTATTTCATCCCCATGCACCATGATGCTTTTCAATTAGGCGACGATACGACAGAAGAAGCTCTTGCCCGCCTAAAAAAGCATTGGCTGGAGAAGAAACTTGAAACGAATGATTTGCTACTTCCGAAACTAGGTGAAACCATTAAAATGTAAAAAACTAAGGCATACACCAGTCATTAATGGCATTGATATGCTCCCCTTGTGGTAGACAGTTTAAATAATAAAACTGTTTATTTACAAGGAGGAGTATTTTTGTGACTCACAAATCAAAAATATCAGGAACAGAAAAAATAGCTGCTGTAGAAAAATATCTCCGTGGAGAAGGTTCCCTTAGACGTTTAGCTTCTATGCTAGATGTTACCTTTGCATCCATCAACCAATGGCGGCAAACATATCTATCACTAGGCCCTGATGGTCTTCTAAATACATCTAAGA
>NZ_MJAT01000011.1 GCF_001742305.1 Desulfuribacillus stibiiarsenatis
ACTCATTGATATGAGATATGAAAAGAAAAGTACGATTTTAACAACTAATGTTGGTTTTAAATCCTGGGACGAGGTATTCCAAGATCCTAAGATAGCAAATGCAATTTTGGATCGTGTCCTCCACCATGCAACGGTAGTTAATATTATTGGTGATTCTTACCGAATTAAGGACCATCTGGAACGAGATAATTAGTAAAACTGTACATTCTTAAACAGTCAAAAGTGTACATGTTTATGTTGACATTTATAGATGCACTGAAGAATCTCTTTAGTCATTTTCAAAGGGCAAGGAGCTTTTTTAATAAAGCCGCATTTAAGCAGAAGTTCAATGAATATTTCCAACACAAGGAAATTATCAATAGGGATTTGCCAAGTGTACTACTCGATATGTTCGTAGCTGATGTTTCAGAGAACATAGGCTTTAATTGCAACTCAGATCGATTTAAGTTCGTGCAAGAACGCCGTTCCCAGTATAGAGATGAAACAGAATATCGGGTAATGAATTCGAACTACCTTTCGCTAAAACAAACATTTAATCGTCAAATAATGCAATGCGTCCCTAATCACGATGAACGAACCTTTTCATCCTATGTCTATGTAGAAAAGGAAACTGGCAAGAACCCTATCTTTAAGCTAGCTATCCTTTTAGAATTACTCGGCCTAGCTACTTATGAAATTATAGGCGGCAAAAATTCCGAAATCTTTATCCGTGTAAACGATCCATCCAAGTTAGCAAGACTGTATCAAGGGAATTATCGAAATGCCCTATTAACGGAAATTGAACGCAAAAAAGACAGATCTCAAAAGGTATTGTCTAAATTTATGATTAAGCAACTCACCAATGAAGATAGATGGGATATTATCGAGAATTATTTCCTAGGTAGAGATGAGTGGGTATCGTCTAAATTGGAGTTGTAATAGAGATGGAATTCCTAAAAAATTCTGGGAAAGATGGAGTTAATACATAGATTTAAAGAAGTGTATGTCTACTTGAGAAACTTTTTTAACTCACAAATTCAAATAGAGTTGTTCCAAAATTAAAGTACAAAGTCAAATGGATTAGGAGAGGTTTTCATGAAAGCATCTGAAACAAATTTTCTAAAATTTTTGCAAGGTACGAAGCAATTTATGATACCTATATATCAGAGAAAATATAGCTGGACAACAAAACAGTGTCGTCAACTGTGGGATGATACAATTCGTGCAGCGGAAGATGATAATGTTAAAGGACATTTTATCGGGTCTATAGTTTATATTGAAAGAAGCCTATATCAGATTTCCGCAGTGCCACAGTTACTTGTAATTGATGGACAACAGAGAATGACTACTTTAACACTTTTTCTATTGGCCTTAGGTAAAGCGATAGAAGAGAGTGGGAAGTCTTATGAAATTACGAAAAAGAAAATAATGAGTTATTATTTAACTAACAGCGAAGAAGATGATGAGTTATACCATAAACTAATTTTAACAAAAAATGATAACAATACACATGTCAGCTTGATATTGGACAAACCATTGCCAGATGAATACTCGAACAGAATTGTAGATAATTTTAATTTTTTCAAAAATATGATAAAGGACAGTGGGGTTGATTTGAATAATCTCTATAAGGGAATTTCTAAACTAATAGTCGTTGATATATCCCTTGATAGAGATCATGATAATCCACAATTAATATTTGAAAGCCTTAATTCTACAGGGCTTGACCTGTCACAAGCCGATTTAATACGAAACTACATACTGATGGGTCTAGAACCCAAAGAACAATCGGAACTCTACACAGATTATTGGTATCCTATGGAAAAAAGCTTTGGAAACCTTAATGACTCTACCATATTTGATCGGTTTATGAGGGACTTTTTAATTGTCAAAACAGGTCGGATTCCAAATGTTAATGATGTATATTCAAGTTTTAAAGATTATGTGAACCAGAGTTCCAAAACCATTCAAGAAGTAGTCAAAGATATATATCGATATTCCAGTCATTATGTAAAGGTAGCATTTCAAAAAGAAAAAGATAAAGAAATTAACCAGGTACTTAAGGATATTAACACATTAAAAGTAGATGTATCATACCCGTTCTTAATGGAAGTATATGACGATTATGAACAGCAACTGCTATCGAAAAAAGACTTTATAGCATTGCTACGATTAGTGGAATCATATGTGTTTCGTCGTGCAATTTGTGGGGTTCCTACAAATTCACTAAACAAAACCTTTGCAACATTAAGTAAAGAAATTAAGAAAGAAAATTATTTAGAAAGTATTTCTGCGGTACTATTACTAAAAGACTCGTATAAACGTTTTCCTAGAAATGATGAATTTGTAAGAGAATTGGCTATTAAAGATGTATATAATTTTAGAAACCGGAATTATGTGCTGAAAAAATTAGAAAATTTCAACAGAAAAGAAATTGTAGACATTGAGAGTTATACGATTGAGCATATTATGCCTCAAAACACCAACCTGTCAACAGAATGGAGGCAAGATCTTGGATCAAGCTGGGAAGAGATTCACAATACATATTTGCATACTTTAGGGAATCTAACATTAACAAGATACAACTCGGAACTTAGCGACAGACCTTTTAAAGAAAAGCGAGATATGATTGGAGGATTTGCTGATAGTCCGTTACGGTTAAATAGAGAATTGAGTAAGCTTGATAAATGGAATGAACAAGAGATAAATGCTAGGGCAAAAAAACTATCAGAGCTGGCATTGGAGGTATGGGGCTACCCTTCACTATCAGATGACATTGTATCAACATATAAAAATAAGAACATATCAAAAGAGGCAGTCGTTTACACAATTGAAGACCATGCAGAATATCTTCAAGGGGAAATGTTGAACTTATTTAACGAGTTGAGAAAACGCATATGTAATTTAGATAGTTCAGTTCGCGAAGAGTTTAAAAAGTTGTATATTGCCTACAAGACTTCTACTAATTTTGTCGATATTGTGCCACAAAAAAGCAGATTACGCTTAAGTTTAAATATGCTCTTTAATGAGATACATGATCCAAAGGGTATATGTAAAGACGTGAGTAATTTAGGGAGATGGGGGAATGGTGATGTTGAAGTTGCCATATCATCATTGAATGAAATAGAAGATGTGATGTTTCTAATTAAGCAATCGTTTGATAAACACAGAGATGAGGATTGATTTATAAATCATTAGATTATGGGACTCCTGATTACGCATATAAACATAGACACTCAATTTCGTTATTGCAATTAATGGAAACAAATCTTATACTATAGGTGTCCGCGATAAAAAAACATACAGCTTCTACTTATATATTTGGGTTCCAATTATACTAACTTCGTGTATTAATATATAAGGGGTGTTCTGTGTTGATATCGCAGAGCACCTTTTTTTGTTTGTCTTTTAATTAAACTATATCTCTAGGGAGGCAATATCTATGAGTAACGCAAGTTTGTATAGAGAGTTCTTTTCGTTATTGTGTGAAATTGCTTATGGTTTAAAGAAAAAAGAGGAGGAGTATAAAAAACGGTTTAATAACAGATTGATAGACAGTGGTTTAAGAAAGTACATAACAGACAATGGACTAGTTAAGGCAATTAATAAGCACTATGTATTTGCGTTAAAATACGGAATTAATTCGCCAGATGGCGAAGTATTGGCGCCAAAAAACGAAACGGATGCTATTAAAAATTATTATAGTAAGCCTGTTATAGAGTGGACTTTTGAGTGGGACGAGCAAATTAAAGAACAAATAATGTCTGCATTAGATATGGAACCATTAGTATTCTTAAGAAATCAAGGTAAATATATTTGTAGCGATGAATGTAACGAATTAGCCTTTTTTTCAAAGAACAATAGAGATGCTGAACAAAAGGCATTATATGACGCCATTAAGAAATTAAATCAAGATGCATACGTTTATTGCAGAAAATTTATCATTGAGCACCCAATCATTGATTCAGCTTCATTAAGAGATTTTAAAGAAATGTTACAAAAATTAGGTGTCAGTGATAGTCACGCTGACAAAATAAAAGATAATGCATACGAGGCAATTCCAGATGATGCTCATAGCAAATGCTCATATTGTAACTGGACCATCATGGTACGTATAGATAACTCCCTATCTTGTATAGATAAAAGATGCAAAAAGCACACAGATAACTTCACTGAAATTGAACCATTAGGAGATACAAGAAATCTTCTAAGACTAAAACCTGGAGTTATGCGTTATATCGCTCTTCCAGGGCTTTTAGAATTGGAGATTGAAAAGTTTTGCATAGAGCATAAGCTTAAACACGAGCTATGGCCTAGTATTGATGAATACGATATTAAAATTATAAGCAACGATAATAAAATAATTGCAATAGACGCAAAAGATCATAAAAATGCATTTGCGTTAGCAAACAATCTATTGGAGACACGTAGTATTTTTGATTCAACAGATTGGGATGAAGGATATATAGTAGTCCCAAACGAAGTAGCTAGGGAAAAGAAAGATTACTGTAAAGTAGTAGACAAGGCTATAGATAGAAAAATAAATAATGTTCGTTGTATTTCTTTTGCTGATTTATTAAAAAGACTTGATGGGGGTGTAATATAATGGTAGCTTCCACTCGTAAAATAAACAAGTTAAAATCTAATGTTGAAAAACAGATTAAAGAAGCATTAACAGCTTCTGGCATTAATATATCAGATAAGAAAATTGTTAGAGAATTCATGCTAGTTGAAGGCTTTTTACACTTTTGCTATAGAAATGGCTATATCCATAAAACCGAGAAACTTTATGCTCTGTTACTTAATCTGCATAAGTTGGCGAACACGGAATTAGGATCAATCTATTACCAGCTGGATAACTTGCGTTACAGTTATTATCTAATCTCTTCAAAAACTTATTACAACGCAGTGTTGAGGAGGTATTTGAAAACACCAACCCATACACGAATATATGATGTATCAAACAATCGACTCATAACCTCTGAAGAGTGCGGTGATTTAAATATAATAGATAGAATAGAATACTATAATCGTTTAATAGAAGATCAACCAGATTCAGAAGATACAGACTTATATATTAATCAATCAATCCGTAATTATAAGTTTTACAATAACAATGTAGAATTTAATGTTTCACTAGAAGAAATAGACTTACCAACAGTTCAAATAAAACTAGAAAGAAATAAAAAAGGTGGCAGCTTTACAATTACAATAGATGAGTTGTATCAAGCGGCAAAGGAAATGGACAATCTCATTGAAGAACGAATCTTTAATAACATTGACATAAAGAAACAGAACTATTTAGATAGACTACACAAAGTAAGAGTTGATGCTGTGCAATCAGGCCAAATAACTGACACAACAGAAATAACCATCGATAAAGTATGCAATATGCTTGGCATGGTTGGAGCTGGAAAGTCTACTATTATGCAAATACTAGCTTTTTACGCAGCCAAACAAGGCTATAGATTATGTATAGTGTTTGAGACTGTTAAAGAAGAGTTAGATACGAATTATTTATTACAACAGCTAGGAATTAAGTGTACACCAGTAAAAGGCGAGACAACCATTTACGATCAAATTGAAAAAGTCATAGAGAACGATGAGATGATAATACACGAAAAATATGCAAGTCACCTTACTGGTGTATGCACATTAGATGGCTTTATTGGAAGGACTGACAATATAGCAGCAATAGAATATGGCAAAGAGCCATGCTTTAAGCTAAGAACAAATAGTGGCAATAAAAAATATGTATGTCCATTCTACTGGGAATGCCCTAGAAGACAAGATACTAGGGATATACAGGATGCGGACGTTATTGTAACAAATATCTATAGTTTAACTACCTCAAATAGTCATTATATAAAGAAGTTTGGCAGAATTAGCATACTAGAATATATCATTAAGTATATAGATATCGTAATCTTTGATGAAGCAGATAAATTACAAGTGGTGCTAGATAAGAAATTCTGTTCAACAACAGAAATAACAAAGATTCTTTCTAGTAACAAGAACCAGTTTGTTGAAGAAGTGGATAAATCAATTGCTGGTCCAGCAGCTAGTGAAGCAATCGCATTTACTAAAGAATATGCCTTTATGCTACAGCATCTAAACACAATAAGAGCATTCATTACAGATAATAAAACAATTAACAAGCTAGACATAATACAATCGGGCAAATGGTTTACTGGTCAAAGGATAACTAATGAATTTTTTAATGAACGTCACTTCTCGGCTTCTTTAAAAAATGATTTGATAAATTACAATATAAACGACGAACACATAGAATTATTTGCTGCATATGAGAATGAGTTTCTAGTAAACTTTGAAGTAGAGAACACTATTCAGCAAATTATTGATAAATACAAATTAAATACAAAACAACAACTGCTTTTTGAATTCACAATGTCGTTGATTTTATTTGAAAAGTCACTCTATAAGCTAAGTAATTTATTAATGAGACTAGCGGATATAAGTGGCACAGCTTTAGATGTTCCCGATATATTTAAAGCGCCTTATAGGAAACTTATGAGACTTATTCCAACATCACCACTAGGGAACATTTTTGGCTACATTTATGACCAAGATCAGAAAGATATTAAAATTTTTCGGAAATCTGGTATTGGTCGATCAATTATGCTTGACTTACCGTATATGAGAATTGATGACAAAGGAAGCCCTTTAGGACCTAACATATTGTTATTATCTGGATCGAGCTGGGCAGAAGGGTCGAATAGATACCATATATGTAAGCCTGTTAACTATATATTGAAACCTAGGGATGAGATATTGAAATTCATAGAGAATACGGAAGTAAATATCATATCATCTAGAATAAATGTTTCAGGAAATCAGGACAGATTTTCTGCCATCAGAGATCTTTTAATAGAGTCTGTGCAGTATATTAAGAGCCAGTTACAGCATAGTAACAGAATCCTTTTTATAGTAAACAGCTATGAACAGTGTAAGGTTGCACAACAAACTTTACAAGATTTACTACCAAGCAGAGTCATTTACCGACTTGTATCTGATAAAAGCTGTAACGAACAAGGAACAATACAAAGAGGAAAGCTTAATGAAGCAAGGAACTTAGACTTTGAGATCCTAATAGCTCCGGCTAGTGCGATTGAAAGAGGACATAACATAGTAGATGAATGTGGGCATTCTTTATTCTCGGCGCTTTTTTATTTAGTAAGACCAATGGATGTTCCAAGAGACATCGAAAATATTGTTAGCAACTTGAATGGGGCGGTATATGAGTATGCTCACAAGAAGCATTATACTAACGTATATACACATCTTCAAGAGTTGACAGAGTATGCAAATTCAGTCTGGATTGAAGAATTTGAGAACTACTACTCAATAGCGAATTATCCCAAAAGACGAAAAGAAGAAATTGTAGTGTCCAGATTGGTCTTAATCGTACAAATATATGGAAGACTGTTAAGAATCACAGATTTAGATAGAATACCACCAAAGTTATTTTTCTTAGATGGCGCATTTACGGCCAATGAAATTAATGATTTTGACCTATTGAAAGAAATAGAAGAATATCTAGATAAAAATATAAACAGAAAAGATGTCGGGGTAATCGTCGAAAGACTATACGGTGCATTCTACAAAGCCTTGAAGAGGGGGAACGTCAATGTTCAAAACAATTAAACCATTAGCATTTAGGGTCAGAGCGAACCTTGATGTATCGTTATATGTTCTTAAAATGCCAGAACAATGGGTGATCAATTTTTATGGAGATTTTGTTGATAATACTAGAAATAAACGTTTGCTTAAGACGAAACAAATGGAAGAATTATTTAGAGCGTTGACGCCTGATATTTTGTATGTAGGTGATTTCTATAACAACTATACAGATAATAGCTGGATCATTAGTACAAGCATTTTGGATAAGAAAATTATCTTTAACGTAGTTAAATCTTGGGCAAGTTTTGTTAAGTATGATTTAAAATCACCTGATTTAATTGAAACATTTGAAGAGTGGGAGAGCTCGTTAAAAGAACAAGATATTGACGAGTTTCAACTACAAACACTTCAACTAACGGATAAACATGGTTACATTGAAAACAAGAAAATTTTTGATTTGTTGCCTAACTTAATTTTAAATAAAATCATTAACAATAAAGTCATGATTAATAATAAAGAACTATCCTTTCTTCATGCAGGAAATAAGAAAGTTCTAAGTGAACCTGAAGCGCTATGCTATAAAAATAAGAGTGAAAAGATAAAAGACTATTACTCCATTTCATTACAGGCATCAATCCAAACGACTCCACACACAAGAGTGCCTTTAATACTATTTGAACCAAAAGTCACCAGGTGGGTTACAAGAAAAAGCATTCCTTCTAAACTGTTAAACAAAAGCAATACGACTGTCTATGTGAAATGTGGTGATAAGATATTATATCCACTAAGCATTGGTAGACCTAATAATTTTGTGAAAAAGCTTGATAGTAGAAAAAAAGCCATATGGGATCCTGTAAGTGAAAAAGTATTCTCAAACCACTTCATAGGCCTTCCACTACCGTCGGCAGAAGAATATCTTTATAAACCTATAGATTATATTGAAGGTAAGAAAAGAGTGAATCTATACACGAACCAAACACTAAGCATGGGTAAAGATTATTCGTTTGTGAAAACGGGATTGTCAATGAAGGACAAATACGAGATCTATAATGAAATTAAAAAATTAATAACTGGTTACGCTGAAGAGACGGAAGAATTCGAAAATACGAAGCATGGCCCTAATAAATATAAGAAAGACATTATAGGGAAAGAACCAAATCTAGTAAGACAAGCCATAGCAACTGCGATAGATAGCAAAGAGTTAAATATTGAAATCTACTATGACCAGTATAACGAAACCACACAAGCTATAATCTCTGTTTTGAAAAATGAGTTAGCACGAACCCTCGGCATGGAAGGTGAAACTCTTACATCTCCTGAATTAAACATAACAATTACTTGTCGTCAAACGCCGAGCATCTTACGATCACTTGAGGGTGCGAATTATATAATCAGACATGAAAACCGAATACAAGAGATAGCGTGCAGTCTAGATAAGAAGAATAAAGTAACAGCTTGCATCGTTATATTAGATTATAAAGATGAAGACGGAGAACTTGTCTTTGAAATGGCGGAAGATCCTAAAGCGGCAATCCGTGCGGGATTTGCTATTACTGGTCGTCTAACACAATTTATTACGCCCATAATTAACGATGAATTAGAACATAAAGCTAAAGCCGCTGTTTATGACTTATACAGGCAATTAGGGTATGTTGAAAAGTATCAAGGTACGAAGAAGAACGTTGCCATTGATTACAATACGCCGATAACAGGCATCCATGTTATTAACTTCAAAAGCACAATATATGGGTATCTTGACAAAACAATGGTTGCCATTACTATCAACCAAATAGATGGAAAAGTTTACGTGGAGTGCCCTGCGTTATGGGTTGGGACTAAATTATACTGGCAAGCGGCACTAGAATTCCAAAAGGTCATAACAGAAGAGGGAATAAAGAAGTTTAAAAGAACACGCATATTAGATGATATTAAAAGTAAAGTTTTCGAATTATTTAACTATAGTAAGGAACCTCACATTGTGGTCGTTAATAGCAACGGCACTACCAGAAACATATGGAAGTTATTAACTGATAGTGAACTTGCAATTGCGGAAAAACGCGCCCCTTACACAATCAACACAATATGGTTTAAAAGTAAAGATGAAGGAATTGATACAACAAGAAAAGAGAGTGGTTTGCGAATTATTCGTGTGCGAAATAATAATGAAGTTCCAGGCTACATATGTCCACGCAAACAAAATAACGAATACGAAAGTAAATCAGGTCTCTTCAAATACAATGGAGTATATTATGCAGTCGCACCAAGACCAGCAGATAAAGAGTATATTAGATCTTACAAATCGCACTCGAAATTAGACAAGCCGAATTATTGCTTTAAAGCGCCTGATATGATTGAACTATATCCAATACATCTTCAAGAAAGAGATATTGCAGATCACTGGATTTCGCTCGTTAATAATTACAGAGAAGCAGCCCATCAATACAAGGGAGCGCTCAAAGATCCACTACCGTTACATTTAGCAGCAAAACTAGAAGAATATTTAGGATAAAAACATATTAATGTGGAAGGAATTGGTTTAATGAGTACAGAATTACTATATAGCGCTAATTTAACAGGTGCCGCCTTCTTATTCTATGAATTCAAGCAAGTAATCAGGTTAAAGCAAGAAGGTCTCAATGATAAAGAGATAAAAGACAAAATAGTAACAGAAAATGTATTCCAATATGAGAAAACGTCAAGTCTACAGAGGATGATACCAACTCTTCTAAGACGTACCGAAGTAATTGATGATACGTTACGTACTATGGTCTTAGAAGACTCAATGGAAGTAGGCAAGGTTATTAACCTGTATGCAATTATGAAAACAGATCGTCTATATTACGAATTTATGGATGAAGTTATTAAGGAAAAGCTTCATGCAAATGACCACATACTTGAGAAGAAAGATATCAATGCTTACTTCACACACAAGGCAGAGCAAGACGAGAAGGTTGCGAGCTGGACAGACAAAACCAACAATAAACTGAAGCAAGTATTTATTAAGATACTGTTAGAAACAGGCATACTTAAAGATAAGCGGACGTGGGAACTGAATCGTATGCTTATAGATGAACAAGTCAAAGAACATTTGCGCCATATTGGAGATGAACAATACATTTCAGCAATGGGTGAATAGAGGTGAACACATGAGCAATCTTAATCGAAGATTGGACAAAGTCATTCCAAGGATTAAAGAAGATAAATTCGTACGAGGTCATGGATTAGGTAATGAAATTAGCTTTTATGTTTTTGATTACGAACCCGAGAAGGAACTAGTGGTCCGCAGTTATGTTGAACGTATAAAGAAAGAGTTCAGTCATGAAGGTTCGAATCGAAAGGTTATAGAGTTTGACCTTTATAAAATGCTGTTAGAAATAGCAAAAGAGCGTAATATTTTTGATCGGATTTTTGAAATGGAAGATAAACGAGGCAAAGAAGAACTATTTAAGGCGATGGCGAACTTTGCTAAACCTGATATTTTCCTAAGAAAAATTAAGGAACAGCTAGAAGATCATAACGTTGTGTTAATTACAGGCGTAGGAAAAGTATATCCGTTCGTTCGCTCTCACACCATCTTGAATAACTTACAAGAAGTAATCGATAAGAATCCAGTCATTATGTTTTTCCCTGGGAAGTACGACGGTCAATCGCTGCAATTGTTTGGCAAGTTTAAGGACGACAACTATTACAGAGCATTTCCATTAGTTAATTAGGTCAGGGGGGTCACCATGATTATCAAGGATATGTTTAAAAAGAGTATAGAACGTGATATTAGAGGAGTTATTAAGGTAGCACAAACAGATGAAGAACATATTCATCAAGAACTAGAAGAGTATGTTGTTACTAGAGAACTCAATAAACACCTATCAAAATTCTATGAGAACTACCAACGCGGCATCGATAGTGTAACTGACAAAATGGGTGTCTGGATAAGTGGCTTCTTCGGTAGTGGTAAATCCCATTTCTTGAAGATTCTAGCCTATTTATTAGAGAATAAGCATGTGAAAAACCAACAAGCTATCGACTATTTTAACGATAAAATTGAAGATCAACTGATTCTAGCAAACATGAAACGTACAGCCGGTGTAGAAACAGAAGTAATTCTATTTAACATTGACTCGAAAGCATCACTAGATAGCAAGTCAAAAGACGATGCTATTCTAAGAGTTTTTCTTAAAGTTTTCTATGAGCATCGCGGTTACTATGGAGATATCCCAGGAGTTGCCGAAATGGAAAAGTACTTAGATTCCAAAGGTGTTTATGATATCTATAAAGCGGAGTTCAAAACATTAACAGGTGAAGAATGGGTAGATCGTCGTAACACTTTCTATTTTGATGCTGATTATGTCATTGCCGCTCTTACGAAAGCAACAGATATGACGGAAGAATCAGCACGGAACTGGTTTGAGAACGGTGTTAATAATGTACTTTTCTTATCAATTACATACACCTCATTTCGTACTAGGTATGTCTTAATTAAGGTATATGTTCTATTGATTTTGTCCTATTACTGCTATGTAAGCTGAATTTTGTTTACTTTTTTTGTCATTTCATTTTCAGTGATAGTTTGTTCTATAAGGTTGAGCAAACTAGGTAAATCTATCAAGTGGATAGGTTTATCTGAAACATACTCAATGGCTGGCTTCGTGAAATATCCTGTTGTAATAAAATATCCACATGAAGCATTTGAATCAATAATTGCACTATGAAATTTCTGAATATCAGGTCTTGTTACTTTCGGAGAGTTATAACGCTTACACTCGACAAGTCTAATATCAGACCCCTTTATTAATATAACATCTTTTCCAGCATCACCAGTAGGAGGAGTCACAGTCGCAGTATAACCTTTTAGTCGAAATATATCGGCAATATAGTGCTCGAATTCTAACGGATGCATAGATTTCAACTTAGCAATATGCGCATCGCGAACGATTCGCTTTCTTCTTCTTTCGTCCCTATGGCTTTTCAAAATAATCATAACTTGATTTATTAGATAAGTAGTTCCCAATAAAACTAATAATAAGATTAGCCAGCCTAAAACAGATAGATTAGCTAAGGAATTAATAATAGCCGATATTATGCTTAATATTATTACTAAAGTTACAATGAATATTGTTAGATATAATGTTAATGTATCAAACTGCTTATGTACCAATGATAATCTTTTATTTCTTCCCCTAAATCTACGTTTGCCCATATAATCCCTCCTATATATAGTGTTCTCTAGATGTTAAATATTATTATTTGAAGGAGGCTCATAATTAAAAAATAAACGTAACCGCTCAATAACATGGTGCCTTACAATTTAATATGATTCATGTAATAATACCTTCAAAATAACATTTATAGTTTTTAGAGTTAGAGTTTTTCAAGTTTTTCAAGTACTCTAAAGCTATACGATGGAGGTATTATTCATGGATGAAATAACCCAAGTAAAAATCCAGTTCCGCAAGGAACAGTGGTCAAAGCTAATAATGGAATGCCAAGATAGTGGAATGACCGTACGAACTTGGTGTAAGCA
>NZ_MJAT01000012.1:300000-395865 GCF_001742305.1 Desulfuribacillus stibiiarsenatis
TAAATGTTGAACGCACCATTCAAATCATTGAAGAGATTGCTGGACCTATAGTTACCAAAGAGCAATTAGAGCTGATAGACGTTGAATACGTTCAAGAAGGAGCTAACTGGTTTTTGCGTGTTATCATCGATAAAGATGGTGGAATCGATATTGACGATTGCGGCAAAATTAGTGGAATAATCAGCAAAAGACTAGATGAACTAGATCCTATAAAAGAAAGTTATTTTCTTGAAGTATGCTCACCTGGTGCGGAGAAACCGATTAAGACTGCTGAAGACTTAACGGATTCAGTTGGCGAGTATATTAACGTGAAAACAAATGTAGAAATATACGAAGGCAAAGAATTTGAAGGCACACTTCTATCATTTGATGGTTTTACACTAGTCCTGGAAATAAGAATTGATTCTAGAAAGAAGAAAATAGAAATACCATATGAAATTGTTGCGAAAATTAGATTAGCTATTCAGTTTTAATTTTGGAAGGGGGAGAATTTTACATTGAAAGTACATTTTTTAGATGCGTTATATGATTTGGAGAAAGAAAAAGGTATAAACAGAGAAGTTCTGTTGGAAGCAATTGAAGCAGCACTTATCACAGGTTACAAAAAGAATTTCAATCAAGCTAGCAATGTAAGAGTAAATATTGATCGCGAAAACGGAACGGTGAAAGTATACGCGCGCAAAACAATCGTAGAAGAGGTAGAAGACTTTAATACCCAAATGTCACTCGAAGCTGCCAAAAGAGTCAATCCAGTATATCAAGAAGGAGATATCATAGAAGTTGAAGTAACCCCGAAAGATTTTGGAAGGATTGCAGCACAAACAGCTAAACAAGTGGTCACTCAACGTATTAGAGAAGCGGAACGTGGGATTATATATGAGGAATATGCAGACCGTGCGGATGACATTATCACTGGTTTAATTCAGAGAAAAGATGCTAAATCTGTATACATAGAGCTAGGAAAAACAGAAGCTGTTCTTCCTTTGACAGAACAAATACCGAATGAGATTTACAAGCCAAATGACCGTATTAAGGTGTATATATCAAAGGTTGAAAAGACCACTAAAGGCCCACAAATCCTTGTATCCCGTACGCATTCGGGATTGCTAAAAAGATTATTTGAATTAGAAGTACCGGAAATCTATGAAGGTATTGTCGAAATCAAATCTGTTGCTAGAGAAGCAGGACAACGTTCGAAAATTGCAGTTCATTCGAATAATCAAGAAGTAGATCCAGTAGGAGCTTGTGTAGGTCCGAAAGGATTACGAGTGCAGACAATCGTAAATGAACTGAAAGGTGAGAAAATAGACATTGTTCGATGGTCTGTGGATCCAGCTGAATATGTAGCTAACTCTTTAAGTCCATCGAAAGTTGTAAATGTACGAATCAATGAAACAGATAAATCTGCATTTGTTGTAGTACCTGATTATCAACTATCATTAGCAATTGGTAAAGAAGGACAAAATGCAAGATTAGCTGCTAAGCTTACGAATTGGAAAATTGATATTAAAAGTGAGTCGCAGTATGAACTAGCAGTACAAGAGGGGAAGATTGAACCCTTTGAATCTAGCATAGATTTTTCTGATTCTGATATGTTCAACGAGGAGTGATTGGCATGAAGCAACGTAAGATTCCTATGCGAAAATGTGTAGGCTGTCAAGAAATGAAATCGAAAAAGTCGATGCTTCGAATTGTGCATACTCCAGAGAATGAAACGGATGTTGATCCAACTGGTAAAAAAAGTGGTAGAGGATCATACATTTGTTATGATGAAGAATGTCTAGAAAAAGCAAGGAAACATAAAGGTCTAGAAAAAAGTTTAAAATCAAAAATTTCAGATGACGTATATGAAAAAATCTCGTACACAATTAAAAGATATATTCTTTTAAATAAAGGACCGAATGTATGAAGTTAATTTTGAATTTTCTTGGTTTAGCGAATAGGGCAGGCAAAATTGCTAGTGGTGATACAGTCATTAATAAAATTCAGAGAAAAGAAGCGAAGCTAGTTATTATAGCGACAGATGCTTCAGACTCTTCGAAGAAAAGATTAATTGATAAATGCTCTTTTTATAAAGTTCCGTATGTCGAATTTTTTGAAAAAGAACAACTTGGTTTAGCCATCGGGAAAAGTCATCGAAGTTCGTGTGCAATTTTAGATTTAGGATTTAGTAAAAAATTAGAATCAATGATTATAGAAAATAGCGGAGGTGAGTTTCATGAGTAAAATCCGAATTTATGAGTATGCCAAAAATGTAAACATGAGCTCTAAAGAAATTCTGGAAATTTTAAAACGTTTGAATAAAGATGTAGGAAACCACATGAGTCTAATATCAGATTCTGAAGTTGAATCGATTGAAAACTATATTAAAGGCTTAAAAAACAAAAGTACAACACAAACAAATAACCAAAAACAAGCAAAACCAGAAGGCCAAAATCAACAGACAAGTTCTCAAGCTTCGACTCGTTCACAGGAAACACAGACAAACAGACCTGATAACCGAACGGATAATAGACATCAACAAAATCGCCCGCAAAATCAGCAAAATCTTTCTGGAAATCGTCCGGAAGGAAATGTGAACAGAACGGATACTAGGTATAATAAGCCTGAAAACAGATTTAATAAACCAGACAACAAGGTTAATAACACACCTAGACCAGATAACAAGTTTAATAACAATACTAAGCCTGAAAATAAGTTTAGCAACAATACAAGACCAGATAATAAATACAACAAGCCAGAAAACCGCCCGGCTACCTCAGGTTATAAAAGTAGTGGGCCAGATAGCAGACCACCTTATAACAAGCCAGAAAACAAAGGCTTTAATAAACCAGCGTCAAGTGTTTATAAGAGTCAACAACCTACAAAACCTAATTTCAACGACAGAGAAAAAGAGAAAGAGAAAGAGAATATGATTGATACAACAGTGGATGCAAAGGGACAATCTAAAGTCGTTAAAAAAGAAAAAACTGTAAATAAATTCGACAAATTTAGTGATACGAGAGATATCAATGGAATCAAGAAGAACAAGTCAAAGAAGTATGATCATCGCTCAAGATCATCTCAGCCATCTAAACCAAATACTGAACCGCCGAAGATGCCTTCGAAGATTGTATACAAAGGTGAAATGACTGTTGGCGATCTAGCAAAAGCATTAAAGAAAGAAACCTCAGAAATTATTAAAAAATTAATGTTCTTGGGTTGCATGGCAACAATCAATCAAGAAATTGATTTTGATACTATTACACTTATTTGTGAAGAATATGGGGTAGCAATAGAAGAAAAAATCGAGTTACCATTAGAAGATTTCGAATCTATTGTGGAAATTGATGATGAGAAAGATCTTAAGCATCGACCACCTGTAGTTACAATTATGGGACACGTTGACCATGGAAAAACAACCTTACTAGACACTATCAGGGAAACAAAAGTTACTGAAGGGGAAGCTGGTGGGATTACTCAGCATATTGGTGCTTATCAAGTAAAGGTCAATGATAAGAAGATAACATTCCTTGACACTCCTGGCCACGCTGCTTTCACAAGCATGAGAGCCAGAGGAGCCAAAATTACTGATATCACGATTCTAGTTGTTGCTGCAGATGATGGTGTGATGCCACAAACGATTGAAGCAATCAATCATGCGAAAGCTGCCAATGTTCCGATTATAGTAGCGGTAAACAAGATGGATAAACCATCTGCAAATCCAGATCGTGTAAAACAAGAGTTAACAGAATATGCACTAGTTCCTGAAGAGTGGGGCGGTAGTACGATTTTCGTACCGATTTCAGCCCTCAAGAATGAAGGAATTGAAGAGTTGTTAGAGATGGTATTACTCGTTGCTGAAGTAGAAGAATTAAAGGCAAATCCTAACAAACGTGCACGTGGTACAGTAATTGAATCGCAATTGGATAAGGGTCGAGGATCACTTGCTACGGTACTTGTTCAATCTGGTACATTGAAAATTGGAGATGCAATTATCGTTGGTAATGCATATGGTCGTATTCGCGCCATGATTAATGACCAAGGAAAACGCGTTCGTACTGCAGAACCTTCTATGCCTGTTGAAATTACTGGATTATCAGAAGTTCCAAACGCTGGAGACCAGTTCATGGTTTTAGAAGACGATAAGACAGCAAGGGTAATCGCTGAAAAACGTCAGATGAAAGATAAACAATTATTCTTTAAAGCTTCTACAAAGATTACATTAGACGACTTATATAAACAAATAGCAGAAGGTACGATTAAAGACTTAAATCTTATTCTTAAGGCAGATGTTCACGGGTCTGTGGAAGCATTAAAAGGTGCTTTAGAGAAAATTGATATTCAAGGTGTGCAGGTACGTATTGTTCATACAGGGGTAGGTGCCATTACAGAGTCTGACGTAATTCTTGCATCAGCGTCCAATGCGATTATCATTGGATTTAATGTACGCCCGCAACCAAACGCTAAGAAAACGGCAGAGCATGAGAATGTTGATATTCGTTCACACAGTATCATTTATAAGGTGATTGAAGAGATTGAATCTGCACTTAAAGGCCTTCTTGACCCTGAATATAAAGAAGTAATTTTGGGTCATGCAGAAGTTCGACAAGTCATTAAATTGTCTAAAGTTGGGGCGATTGCTGGTTGCTATGTTTTAGATGGGAAAATCGTCCGTGATCGTAAAGCAAGAGTGATTCGTGATGGCATAGTTATTTTTGAAGGAGATCTTGGCACCTTGAAACGTTTTAAAGACGACGTGAAAGAGGTTGCTACGAATTATGAATGTGGTATCACTTTGGAGAAATATAACGATTATCAAGAAGGAGATATCATCGAAGTATTTGAAATGCAAAAGATAGAAAGAACCTAGTTGAGGTGATCGTGTATGGGAAATGTTCGTAATAATAAAATCGCAGAACAAATTAAAAAAGAAGTCTCCCAGCTTATCCAACAAGAGATTAAAGATCCAAGAATAGGTTTTTCAACGGTTACTGATGTCGAAGTTACTGGTGATGTATCTCAAGCAACCATATTTATTTCAGTTCTCGGTAACGAAACGCAGAAAGAAGACTCGCTTAAAGCATTAAAAAGTGCTGTGGGTTTTATAAGACGTGAGGTTGGGCGAAGAATGCGTTTAAGACATACACCTGAGATATTATTTTCCTTTGATAACTCCATTGAATATGGGAGTCGTATAGAGAAAATATTATCAGATATTAAAAGCAGCTCCCCTGGGGATACAAATGATAAATACTAATACAACTTACGCTTCCTTTACAGATTTTATCAAGGGTAAAGATAATTTTCTTATTGTATCTCATTTCAATCCTGACGGAGATACCCTAGGTTCAGCATTGGCGATTGCAAATATCTTGGACGGTTTTAGTAAACAATATACTTTGGTAAATCGCGATGTTGTGCAAGAAAAGTATCTCTTTTTGCCTAAAGCTACGGAAGTTCTATTACCGGAATCATTAGTGGATCAGACATTTCAATATGTAATTACAGTGGATTGTGCTGATTATCAACGTATTGGTGATGAAGTTACAAAGCTATTGACTCCAGATGTAGAGATATTAAATATTGATCACCATCCGACAAATACAAATTTTGGTTCCAGTAATATTGTGGAAGCTGATGCAGCTTCCACTACTTTCATTATTTACAATCTTTGTAAGAAACTTGAGATTCCTTTAAACCTTGATATTGCATTGTGTTTATACACAGGATTAATGACAGATACAGGCTCGTTTCAATATTCCAATACCAACTCAGAAGTGCATTCAGTTGCGGCAGAACTGATTTCATATGGGATTAATGTGTATGAGGTTGTAGAGAATATATTTGAGACGTCTTCAGTGGAGAGAATGGTTGTATTGAAGAAATCACTCAATACATTAGAAATTGACTCTTCTGGAAAGATTGCATGGTTAGAAATCATTCAAGAGCTATCTACGAAGTCTGAAGATATTGATGGACTTGTCAATTATCCGAGAAGTATTAAAGGAGTAGAAGTTGCTATTTCTTTTAAACAAGTTCATGACGGAAAAGTACGAGTAGGTTTACGCTCCAAGAAATACGTCGATGTGAGCCTAATAGCTATGAAATTCCAGGGCGGTGGCCATAAAAGGGCTGCTGGATGTACCATTGACGGAACGGTTGGAGAAGTTAAGGAAGTTATAGTCCAGGAAATAAAAAAATATATTATTTAGGTGTGGATTCTATGCTACACGGTTTTATTAATGTCAATAAACCAAAGGGTCTAACTTCTCATGATGTCGTTGCACGGCTTCGTAGAATTTTAAAGACTAAAAAAGTTGGTCATACCGGGACGTTAGATCCTGATGTTACAGGAGTACTCCCGATTGCGATTGGACAAGCAACAAAATTGACGGAATATGTGATGGAGAAGCCGAAAACCTATCGAGGGACTATGGTGCTTGGAATAAGTACAACTACTGAAGATATTTCTGGCGAAATTCTCAATAGAGTAACTCCTAAGGACATTTCAACTCAAAGTATTATGGATGTCTTTGCTACATTGCATGGAGAAATCGAGCAAATACCTCCAATGTATTCAGCGGTTAAAGTTCAAGGCAAGAAGTTATATGAATTAGCAAGGCAAGGAAAAGAAATTGAAAGAGAGCCTAGGAAAGTTCAAATCTATCGCTTTCAATTTTTAGATGTTTCAGATGTTGAAATCGATAACATGAAATTTCCTGCCATCTCATTTGAAGTTCAATGTTCTAAAGGTACATATGTGAGAACTCTATGTGTACAAGTCGGACAACTGCTACATACTCCTGCTTGCATGCTTTCTTTGCAACGCACAGAATCGGCAGGTTTTTTAATTGATGATAGTTTTACATTAGAGGAAATTGAAAAGCTAGCTTTAGAAGATAAGCACGTTCAAGTTTTAACACCTATGGATCTTCCGCTACAGCAGATGCCTCGATTGGATATAACTGAAATTGAATTTCAAAAAATGTTGAACGGTATGCCGTATAGGAACTATTCCATTCATTCAAAATCTATTGAATCCGTTCCGCTAGGTAATATCTTTCGCGTTTATAATCATGAAGGTATCTTCTTTGCTCTATATAAACTTACATATATCACAACGGACTATGAAGAGTGGAAGGCAGAAAAGGTTTTTAAAGAGGTGCTATCGTTTGAATCCTAAATTTATTCATTTGAAATTAGGGGAGATTCCAGCTAAAGCTGAACATTCCACCTGCCTGGCTTTAGGGAATTTTGATGGTGTTCATATAGGACATCAGAAACTTATCCAAACTGCAAGGAATATAGCAAATCAGCATTCTTCAAGCTGCTCGTTAATGACATTTTTACCTCATCCACGGAAAGTAGTCAATGGTAACGATGATTACGATACGTATATTACTCCGTGGGAATTAAAGTGTAAACTCCTTTACGAATTAGGAGTTGATCTCATCTATCTCGTAGATTTTAATGAGGGATTTGCACAATTATCGTCAGATGAATTTGAATCTATGTATTTGCATGAGATACAACCACGAGTCATTGTAGTTGGTGATGATTTTCGATATGGAAGATATGGTTTTGGAAATTCATCTACACTTTTAACAAACGGACTTGCAAATAATATCGGTGTAGAGGTAGTATCATCGGTATTACATAATGGGGTTAAAGTGTCAAGTAGTTTTATCAGAGATGCACTAAGTTCAGGACACATTACCACTGTAACGACACTCTTAAATCGTCCCTATCAATTGAAAGGAAAGGTTGTCCATGGTTCTAAGTTAGGTCGAACCATTGGTTTTCCAACTGCAAACATAAATTTAACAGGAAACTTTGTGCTTCCCAAATTTGGCGTATATTTAGTTCAAGTTACTCTATCGAATCATACTATTGTGAACGGAATCATGAATATTGGTGTAAAACCTACAGTGCAACAAGATAATCCACATCCTATAATTGAAATTCATTTGTTAGATTTTAACCAAGACATCTATGATTCTATGATTGAAGTTGATTTGATTCATTATATCCGAGAAGAAATGAAATTTAATCATTTACAAGAACTTAGTAGTCAGATTCGTAAAGATTTATTTTATGCTACAGAATATTTAGCGAAACACGTTTATTTAAATCAATAACGTACAGAAATTGCGCTTGTGGATAAAGGGAATATTTATTTTCTTTACATCATATAGCGCATTATGGTATAATTCAGCAGTATGATTACCTTGTGCGCGGATAATCGACACTCCGACGATTGCCTGGGCCATTGGTATTATAACAATAAAGGAGGTGAATAATATGGCACTTAATGCAGATCGCAAAACTCAATTAATTGACAACTATAAAGTTCATGATCGTGACACTGGTTCTCCAGAGGTTCAAATCGCCATATTGACAGAGAAGATTAATTACTTGAATGATCACTTACGTACTCACAAGAAGGACCATCACTCTCGTCGTGGATTACTTAAAATGGTTGGTAAGCGTCGTAACTTGCTTAACTACCTTAAGAACAACGACATCAATCGTTATCGTAATTTAATCGAAAGCCTAGGGCTTCGAAAGTAAAAAAAGCGGGATATTCCCGCTTTTTTTGTAGTTTATTTTTTTTTATGCAGGGAAAACTGATTATTATGTAGAAATATAGTTGATTGAAGGGAGGCATACATAATTATGGAAAAAAGATTTACCATGGACCTAGCTGGTAGAGAACTTACTATTGAAAGTGGAAAGTTAGCGAAACAAGCAAATGGTTCAGTACTTGTAAGATATGGTGATACAGCAGTATTAGCGACTGTGACTGCTTCGAAAGACGCGAGGGATTTAGACTTTTTCCCGCTTACAGTGAATTATGAGGAACGTTTATATGCTGTAGGTAAAATTCCAGGAGGTTTTATTAAAAGAGAAGGACGCCCAAGTGAAAAAGCGATTCTAGCATCACGATTGATTGATCGTCCTATCCGTCCGTTATTCTCCGATGGGTTTAGAAATGAAGTGCAAATTGCAACCTATGTACTTTCTGCAGACCAGAATTGTTCTTCAGAAATGGCTGCTATGGTAGGTGCTTCTTTAGCATTAGGAATCTCAGATGTACCATTTGAAGGGCCGATTGCTGGAGTGGTTGTAGGACGAGTGGCAGGTGAGCTAGTCATCAATCCGACAATTGAACAAGTAGCAAAAAGTGACTTAGACTTGATCGTGGCAGGTACCAAAGATGCTGTGAACATGGTTGAGGCAGGAGCAAAGGAAGTATCAGAAGAAACAATGCTTGAGGCTATTCTATATGGTCATGAAATGATTAAGAAAATTATAGCCTTCCAAGAGCAAATTATTGCTGAAATTGGTAAATCAAAGATGGCAGTTACTTTGGCTGAACCAAATGCGGATATTGCACAACAAGTGAAGGAATTTGCACTTGAAAAATTATCAACTGCGATTCAAACGGAAGAAAAGCAAGCTCGCATAGAAGCTCTAGATGCAGTGAAGAAAGAGGTATTGGAGCATTTTACAGGTATTCTTGAAGATGCTAAAAAGCTTTCTGATGTAAAGGAAGTTATGAATACACTAATCAAAAAAGAAGTCAGAAGATTGATTGTCGAAGAAGGAATTCGACCTGACGGTAGAACTCATGAAGAGATTCGTCCAATTAGCAGTGAAGTTGGTGTCCTACCTCGTACTCATGGCTCTGGTTTGTTTACTAGGGGGCAAACTCAAGTATTGAGTGTTTGTACATTAGGGCCATTAGGTGATGTACAAATCTTAGATGGTTTAGGATTAGAAGAGTCTAAGCGATTTATGCATCATTATAATTTCCCACCATTTTCTGTAGGCGAAGCACGACCATTACGTCCACCGGGCAGAAGAGAAATTGGTCATGGTGCTTTAGGAGAACGTGCTTTAGAAGTTGTAATTCCAGCGGAAGAAGATTTCCCATATACGATTCGCCTTGTATCAGAAGTGTTAGAATCAAACGGTTCCAGTTCTCAGGCAAGTATATGTGCTAGTACGCTTGCTATGATGGATGCAGGAGTACCAATTAAGGCTCCAGTAGCGGGAATTGCAATGGGACTAGTAAAAGATAATGATAAAATTGCAGTTTTAAGTGACATTCAGGGAATGGAAGATCACTTAGGTGATATGGATTTTAAAGTTGCTGGTACTAGAGAAGGTATTACAGCCTTACAAATGGATATGAAAATATCTGGTATTTCTAAAGAGATATTAGTCCAAGCTTTAGAACAAGCAAAAGCCGGACGTAATCATATTTTAGATAAGATGCTAACAGCTATAGATAAGCCAAGAGCAGAGTTATCTCAATATGCACCGAAAATTATCACATTAACGATTAAACCTGATAAGATTCGTGATGTTATTGGACCAGGTGGAAAAATCATTAACAAAATTATAGAAGAAACAGGCGTTAAAATCGATATCGAACAGGATGGTAAAGTGTTCATTGCTACTACAGATATCGAAAAAGGAAATCGTGCTAAGCAATTAATTGAGAATATTGTAAAAGAAGTTGAAATTGGACAAACATATTTGGGGAAAGTAACAAGAGTCGAGAAATATGGTGCTTTTGTTGAGTTAATCCCTAATAAAGAAGGTTTGTTACACATTTCTCAGTTATCTGATGAGCGTGTGAATAAAGTAGAAGATATAATAAATTTAGGCGATACCATTATGGTAAAAGTCACAGAGATTGATCCGCAAGGAAAAGTGAAGTTATCTCATAAAGCGTATCTAGCAGATGAAAAGAACATTAAGAAGCAAGCAGAGTAACACTAAGCTTGCTTTTTTGCTATAGTCATTCTTACGGATATCTTTCCAGCATACAATATAGAAAAAAGTTGTTGGAGGAGATACCGTTGAAAAAATATACATACTTTACTTTTCAATTTCCTAAAAAAACAATCATTATTGTTCTTATAGTAGTAGCAATTGTAGCAGCTTTACAGACGAGTTTTAATATTAAAGAAAGATGTATACGTAGTATTTTTGGAGTATCCCAAGGAGTTACCTTAGAAGGGGTAGCGATACAACACCATTTGGATCATGAACTCAAAGAATTTATTGATAAAGCAGCGAAAGATAAGTATCACGAACCTATTAATGCAAGAGTCGATAATGTTTGGAAAGGAATTCCTGGATTAAATGGCATTTCTGTTGATGTAGAAAAGACAATAGCGAAAGCAATGTCTGCTAAAAGAAATGAACAGATTCAAATCCAATACAAGCAATGGGAACCAGAGATACAATTAAAAGATTTAGGCGCAGTTCCAGTGTATCGAGGGAATTCTGATAAAAAAGCAATGTCTTTAATGATTAATGTTGCTTGGGGAACAGAATGGATTGAGAATATATTAGATATTTTAGAAGAAAATAATGTAAAGGCAACTTTTTTTGTTGCAGGTAACTGGGTTGAGAAAAATCATGAAAGCTTATTGAAGATACATCTTGCTGGTCATGAGATAGGTAGTCATGCGTACACCCATCGTAATATGAGCACATTAAGTAAAGCGGAATTGGCTTGGGAAATTGATAAAACAGATGAATTAGTGAAAAAAGTGATTCCTCATGCCAAAATCAATGTTTTCGGCCCACCTTCTGGTGATTTTAATCAATTAGTGGTTGATGTAACAAATAGCAAAGGGAAAATTCACGTCTTATGGACACTTGATACTGTTGATTGGCAAAAGCCAGCTTCACAAGTGATTATTCAAAGAATAGTGCCAAAGGCGGAGAACGGTGCTTTAGTTCTAATGCACCCTACGGAATCTACCGTAGAAGCTTTGAAGGCAATGGTGCCTGCTCTTCTAGAAAAAGGTTATAAGTTGATTACAGTATCTGAGTTGTTATCTTCTGAACGCAACGATTTAGTAATTGGTGATTCAATTGGTTTTCCATGAAATATTTAGTATAGTATAAGAAATAATTGATTTGGAGGATGTTCACTTGATTGAAAAAAGAACTTTACCTAACGGATTACGTGTAGTCATCGAAAAAATTCCATCTGTACGTTCTGTTTCGCTAGGTATTTGGATAGGTGCAGGTGCACGTAACGAAGTGCCTGTAAATAACGGAATTTCACATTATATAGAGCATATGCTTTTTAAAGGTACTCACAAATATTCTGCTAAACAAATAGCAGAAATATTTGATGGGATTGGTGGTCAGATTAATGCTCTTACTTCTAAAGAGTATACTTGTTATTATGCTAAAGTAATCGATCTACATTTTGATATGGCTTTAGAAATCCTTGCTGATATGTTTTTTGATTCTAAGTTTGCCGAAGATGATATTGATAAAGAACGTGGAGTCATATTAGAAGAGTTAGCGATGTACGAAGATACTCCGGATGATTTAGTTCACGACTTGATTAGCAAAGCAGCCTATGGGAATCACCCACTGGGCTATGCAATCCTAGGTACAAGAGAAGTATTGGAAACAATGAACCGTAAAGCCATCATTGAGTACATCCAGGATAACTATACTGCTGCAAATACGGTTATAACGATTGCAGGGAATATAGATGAATCTGTTTTTGAAAAGGTTGAGAAGTTGTTTGCTTCGCTAAAAGGTGACAAACCGAAAGCAAGCGATAAAGCGCTGCCTATTTTAAACGATAAATTAGTCATAAATAAAACCACTGAACAAGCGCATATATGTATTGCGAATCAAGGCTACCCAATTGGACATCAGGATATGTACGCGTTAGTTATTATCAATAATATCCTTGGTGGTAGCATGAGCTCTAGATTGTTTCAAGAAATACGGGAAGAGCGTGGCTTAGCATATTCTGTGTATTCTTATCATTCTGCTTATCTAGATACAGGCATGTACGTAACGTATGTTGGAACTTCTCCAAAGCATATTAATGAATGCTTACACATTATTAAAAAAATCAATCATGAAATGTACGAGAAGGGACTATCGAAAGAAGAGTTACATAAAGCGAAAGAGCAGTTGAAAGGGATGCTGATGCTTAGTCTTGAGAGCACAAGCAGCCGCATGAATCGTTTAGGTAAAAATGAATTATTGTTAAATCGGCAAATACCACTTGATGAAACAATAGAAAAAATCAATCAAGTCAATCTCGAGCAGACGAACGCAGTATGTCAGAATGTTTTTGTTAAGACTAGTGCGATAGCTGCAATTGGACCGTTCGATGATATTCAGTACTAATGCTAAAACTATGGGGATATTATGCAAAATTTACGAATAAAAATAAAAAAATTATCAGATAAGATTGGTACTGTTATTCAAGAACCTAACTATGCTACAGCAGGCTCAGCAGGTATAGATTTAGCTGCGTGTATTGATGAACCAATTCTATTAGAACCGAATAACTGGTGCAAAATTCCGACTGGTCTAGCTTTAGAGATTCAATCCTTCAATGTCGTAGGATTAGTTTTCCCTAGGAGCGGCTTAGCATTGAAAAAGGGTATTACCTTGCAAAATGCAGTTGGCGTGATTGATGCAGACTACCGAGGGTCACTTGATATTATCGTGAGAAACGAAGGGACAGAACCGTGGCGCATTGAATGTGGTGATCGAATTGCGCAAATTGTTTTTATGCCAATTTTTAGAGCAGAATTCGAATATACAGAACGACTAGAAACTACATGCAGAGGCGTGCAAGGCTTTGGATCTACAGGTAAATAATAAGTTATTAAAAAGCACAAGGTAATCTTTGTGCTTTTTTTCATGTTTCTTTTATACAATAATTCTAAGGAGTTAGTTATCTAAGCTGATACTAGGGGGATTATAAATGAGATATACAAACCTAAGCACGAAAGAAATTGTAGTGATTGAAACGGGGGAAAAATTAGGAGACTTACAAAAAGTTGATATGGAAATAGATCCGATGACTGGGCAAATTATACGGTTAATCATTCCACAATTTCAGAATTTTTCTTTCCAGCCGAGGAAATCACTGCATACTATTCCTTGGAACCAGGTCCGAATTTTTGGTGAAGATACAGTACTGATATCGATTCAACCAGCAGGAGCTAAGGAAATGTCACAAGACTAGGTAGTAGCGCATAAGATACCAGTAATGAAAAGCGAGACAAATTTAATAATTTCACTTGATATTTTTTTGTTTTCGCTTACAATGTTGGAAAGGGGTTAGAATCGATGCTTACAGGTTGCAAGATTGCCTTTTTAGGCGGTGACGCTCGACAAATTGAGGTCATACAACACTGCTCCGATTTAGATGCTTCCATTATACTGTATGGATATGAAAATTTGAAAAATGAATTTTCAGGTGCCATTAAAAAAAGTATAACCCCCGATTGTTTTCAAGATATGGATGCAATCATATTACCTGTTACTGGTATGCGTGAAGATGGAAAAATCGACTCGTGTTTTACAAACAAAGAACTGAAATTAACAGAAGAGCATTTTAAAAAAGCAAATAAAAATGTAGTTGTCTTTACTGGGATTGCGAATGAGAAGCTAACTGGATTTTGCACAGAAAATCAACGATGTTTGATTGAATTAATGAATCTTGATGAAGTTGCAATTCTGAATTCAATTCCCACTGCAGAGGGCGCTATACTGATGGCAATTCAGAATACTGATTTTACTCTTCACGGTTCAAATGCCGTAGTTTTAGGTCTTGGAAGAGTAGGTATCACTTTAGCTAGGACATTACAAGGCGTCGGTGCTAATGTATTTCTTGGTGCCCGCAAACCTGAGGATCTAGCTAGAGCTAGGGAAATGAGCTTACAAGGTTTTCATCTTGACGAATTACCACTGATTGCTGAGAAGGCAGACATAATATTTAATACAGTTCCAGCTACAATTTTAGACGCTTCTGTACTAGTGAAAATACAACCACATGCTTTAATTATTGACTTAGCTTCTAAGCCTGGTGGTACCGATTTCCGTTATGCAGATAAACGTGGAATTAAAGCAATGTTAGCACCCGGACTTCCAGGAATTGTAGCCCCTAAAACTGCTGGCAAAATCATTGCCAACTCTATAGCACGCTTGCTAGTAGAGCATAAGAGTAAGCTTGGGGGTGAAATATAATGAAATTTGCTGGAAAAACAATTGGTTTTGCATTGACGGGATCACATTGTACTTTTGCTCAAATTATGCCAATTATCCAAAATTTAGTTGATGAGGGAGCAAGGATTATTCCTATTATCTCAGAAAGTGTCAAAAATACCGATACACGCTTTGGGAAATCAAAAGACTGGATTTCTCAGGTTGAAAGTATTACGAATGAGAAATGTATTTCAACGATTGTTGGTGCTGAACCTATTGGTCCCAAAAAAATTCTAGATGGGTTAGTAATTGCACCATGTACTGGAAATACCATTAGCAAATTAGCAAACGCCATTACAGATTCTCCTGTTCTTATGGCTGCCAAAGCACATTTGCGTAATCAAAAACCTCTCATTATTGCTGTATCTACCAATGATGGTCTTGGATTGAATGGTGCAAATATCGGTAGAATATGTGCGATAAAAAATATTTTTATGGTTCCATTTGGTCAAGACGATCCTATAAATAAAGCGAACTCACTGGTCGCTGATATGGAACAAATAGCACAAACTATAGAACTCGCACTAGAATATAAACAAATTCAACCAGTCATTATCGAAGTATTTAATAAAAACAAGAGCCAGTAATCAACTAGAATCATTACTAGTTAAAATAAAGATAGAACATAAAAATACAAATTAAAGGAGTTGCAAGAGGGTTATGTTAAAAGAAAAGTTCAATGTCGCTGTTGTGGGAGCAACAGGAGCAGTAGGTCAAGCAATTGTACAAATTTTAGAAGAAAGAAATTTTCCTATCGATGAGTTAAGACTACTAGCTTCTAAGAATTCAGTAGGTAAAGTAGTAATGTTTAAAGGCGAAGGTGTCACTGTACAAGAAGCTAATACTGACGCTTTTAAAGGTATTGATATTGCTTTATTTAGTGCAGGTGGTTCAGTTAGTAAAGCATTAGCACCAGCAGCAGTAAAAAGTGGTGCTATCGTAGTTGATAACACCAGTGCATATCGTATGGATGCCAATGTACCTTTGATTGTTCCTGAAGTAAATATCGAGAGAGCAAAAGATCATAATGGAATTATAGCGAATCCAAACTGCTCTACCATTCAGATGGTAGTCGCATTAAAGCCTATCCTTGACAAGTGGGGTATCAAAAGAATTATCGTATCAACATATCAAGCTGTTTCTGGTTCTGGAGTAAAAGCAGTTCAAGAATTAAAGAATCAGTCACAAGCAATCTTAGAAGGTAAGACAGATTTCCCTAAAGAAATTTTACCTGTAGGTTCATTGCCTAAGCACTATCCAATTGCTTTTAATGCAATTCCTCAAATTGATGTATTCGAAGATAATGGATATACAAAAGAAGAGATGAAAATGGTAAACGAAACTATGAAGATTTTCGAAGATGACTCGATTCAAGTTACTCCGACAGCTGTAAGAATTCCTGTAGTCAATGGGCATTCAGAATCTGTGTATGTAGAGACGAAAGAGTCGTTTACAATGGATGAAGTAGTAGCAGCACTATCTAATTTTAAAGGGCTCCAAGTTGTGGATCAGTTAGAAGAACAAGAATATCCAATGCCAGCGGTAATCGATGGACAATTAGATGTGTTTGTTGGACGTATACGTAAAGATTTATATAACGATAAGGGTATCAATATGTGGGTTGTTGCTGATAATCTGTTGAAAGGTGCTGCATGGAATGCGGTACAGATAGCGGAATATTTAACTAAGACTGAAGAGGTATGGAACAAAAAATAAATTAACGATAAGCAGGGATCATCATGAGTATCATCGTTCAAAAATTCGGTGGCTCATCATTGACCACCAGAGAACTTAGAGAACATGCTATTCGTCATATTGAAAAGGCGAAAAATCAAAATAAGCAAGTTGTTGTAGTAGTATCAGCTATGGGTCGCAAAGGTGACCCATACGCTACTGATACATTACTTCAATTATTATCAGAAGATAATCATAAAGTTGCAAAACGTGAGAAGGACTTACTATTACATTGTGGTGAGATTATTTCTGCCACCGTATTAGCAAATTTGCTTGAGAATAAGGGGCATTCTACAACGGTACTTACAGGTGGGCAAGCTGGTATCCGTACAAATCAAGAGTATGGGAATGCTCAGATTCTTGAAATTGAGACTTCTAGGATTCTTTCAGAACTTAATCAAAATCGAATCGTGATTGTTACAGGCTTTCAAGGAGCAACTTACGTTGGGGACATCACGACACTTGGTCGTGGTGGTAGTGATACCACAGCAACTGCTTTAGGAGCAGCTCTAAAAGCTGATTATTGCGATATTTTCACAGATGTCGATGGAATCATGACAGCAGACCCAAGAATTGTGAAAGATGCTCGCAAGCTTTCCTATGTAACCTATCACGAGATATGTAATCTTGCTTATCAAGGTGCTAAAGTTATTCACCCTAGAGCTGTTGAAGCAGCAATGAGTGCTAACTTACCGATTAGAATTCGATCCACTTTTCTAGATACTGAAGGCACTTTAGTAGCTGATCAAACGTATTTCGATTCAAATGACCAAAAGCAGCAGTACATCAGTGCTCTAACGGGTATTACGCAGATGTCAAATATTACACAGATAAAGGTTATATTAGAAGAAGGTCCATTCGATTGGCAGATGAAAGTTTTCAAAGCAATGGCTGACCATCAGATAAGTGTAGATTTTATCAACATTAATATGAGTGGAGTAGCCTATACTGTAGCCGATGATTACAGCGGAAAAGTAGTTAAAGTTTTAGAAACATTAGGGCTTCACCCAAAAGTGGAAACTAATTGTGCAAAAATATCATGTGTAGGTGCCGCTATGGCTGGAGTACCAGGTGTAATGGCAAAAATCATAGAAGTATTAACTAAAGAAAATATTCGAATCTTACAATCAGTCGATTCACATACAACTATCTGGGTTTTAGTGAAAGAACAAGATATGGAAAAGGGAGTACAAGCGTTACACGAAGCGTTCTATTTATAATTCACTTATATGGGAGGGATTAATTTTGGTTTTCGGAAGATTGATTACAGCCATGGTAACACCTTTTACAGAGCAATTAGAGGTTGACTATGAGAAGGTAATGTCGCTTGTTGATCATTTAATTCAACAAGGTAATGATGGAATAGTCGTTGCTGGGACTACAGGAGAATCCCCTACTCTAACCAAGCAGGAAAAAATTAAACTTTTTGAAACTGTAGTATCGCATGCCAATGGTAGATTAAAAATCATTGCAGGTACTGGAAGCAATAATACGAAAGATTCTATAGAACTATCGCAAGCAGCAGAGAAAATTGGTGTAGACGGTGTTATGCTAGTTGTACCATACTACAATAAGCCTTCCCAGGAAGGATTATACCTTCATTTTAAAGCAATTGCTGAGTCCGTCAAATTGCCTGTAATGCTATATAATGTTCCTGGAAGAACGTCCATGAACATGGTTGCTGATACGGTAATAGAATTATCGAAAATCAAAAACATATGTTGCATAAAAGAAGCGAGCGGGGATTTGGGGCAAATTAATAAAATTATTATTAATACTGATAGCAATTTTATTGTCTACAGCGGTGACGATAGCAATACACTTCCAATACTTGCGATTGGTGGATATGGTGTTGTAAGTGTTGCTGGCCACATTGTAGGCAAGGAAATTAAAGCTATGATTAACTCTTTTGTATCTGGTAAGACTAATGAAGCATTGGAAATCCATCAAAAGCTATCTCCAATATTTGATGGTATGTTTATTGCATCCAATCCAGTTCCAGTGAAAACATCATTAAACCTTAAGTTTTTGAATGTTGGCAATGTTAGGCCTCCGCTAGTGAAAGCAAACGAGCAACAAATTAAATTTTTAGAAAAATTATTATAATGCTATAAAATAAGAAACAACTGATCTATATAGATCAGTTGTTTCTTTGGGTCGGAATATTTGCCTTTAAAAGGGGATGAACAGGATTGTACATTTTAACCTTACCTGCTAAAAAGTTGCATATTGTCATACCTATTTCAATGGTTTTAGGTTTTACTACAGGAATGTTTTTTAAAACATCCATAGTAAAGCCGGCAATTCTTCCCCTTACTTTTTTTATGGTTCTTTCCGCTGTTTATGGCTATCCATGGGAAGAAATCATAAATAAAAAAGGTACTCCTATCATTGCAGCAGCATCTATAGTAAATTTTGTTTTTATACCGATTGTTGCATGGATTGTGATTAAAATTTTCAACTTATCTCCTGAGTTTGCAGCAGGCTTCGCTATACTAGCGTCTCTACCAACCAGTAGTATGAGCATTATTTGGACAATGCTTGCTGGTGGAAACGTGGCGTTAGCGATTCGACTTAGTACATTGAGTCTTATTATGGGTGCAGTATTATTGCCAATATATCTACATGTTTTTACCGGGTCCACATTAGCAGTACCATTACAGTCAATTTTACAATCAGTTGTTGTTGTTGTCTTATTGCCGTTATTATGTTCATATCTTATCAGTGTTTGCTCGAAATATTTCCATTGGCAAAGTTATGAGAGTACAATTAAATTTCTTCTTCCTAACATTAATAGTTGGATTTTAACTATCATTATATTTCTAAATATTAGTATGCAGTCCAACAGTTTATTTTTGTATAAAGTACAAATCCTATCACTAAGCTATGCTTTTTTGACGTTTTATATTGTAACATTTTCAATTTCATTTTTTATTGCATTTTATTCATTCACCAAATTAGATGGAATTGCTTTTATATATGGAACTGCTATACGGCATCTTTCCATTGGACTAGGACTAGCTATTATAACCTTTGGCAACATGACGGGCTTTGTAATTACCTTTGCATACATATTCCAAGCACAAGCTGCAGCATGGTTTGGGCATTATGTGAAAAATAAAAAATGGAAAGATAAAAGCAATTATAAAATAACAGAAAATTCTAACAATACCTTTTAGGTTATTGATAGCTTGTCTATGGGAAATACTTAATGTATAATGTTCACAAGTGATTGGTGCGGTTTCCCAAAAATACAACAATCAAATATCAACTACGCAGAAAGTTATTCTATATTTTATATACTCTATGGAGGTGTCATATTGTCACGTAATCAAGAAAATCTATCCATTATTCCTCTGGGCGGAGTAGGGGAAATAGGGAAAAATATGTTTTTATTTCAGTATAAGGACGAAATCGTCATTGTTGATGCTGGATTGAAATTTCCTGACGAAGAAATGTTAGGAATTGATATTGTCATTCCAGATTTTACATATCTGATTGAGAATAAAGATAAGATTAAAGGCCTAGTTATTACTCATGGTCATGAAGATCATATTGGTGGCGTTCCGTATTTATTGAAGAATTTGTCTTTACCTATATATGGAACGAAGCTTACCATTGGTCTTGTAGAGAATAAATTGAAAGAACATCATTTATTAGAAACAGCCCAGTTAAATGTAGTGAAAAGTACAGCGACGATTCAGTTAGGAAATTACTTTAACATTGAACTGTTTCATGTAAATCATAGTATTCCTGACTCCGTGGGGCTGGTAATTCAAACTCCAGAAGGAATTGTAGTCCATTCAGGAGACTTTAAATTTGACCAAACGCCAGTAGATGGTAAGGTAACAAATTATCATAAACTTGCAGAACTTGGGCAGAAGAATGTTTTAGCGTTATTAGTGGATAGTACAAACGCAGAACGTCCTGGAATTACACTATCAGAGCGAAGTGTTGGTTTATCAATTGATGAAGCATTCCGATCTTCGAAGCAAAGAATCATTGTTGCGACATTTGCTTCTAACGTCCATAGAATTCAACAAGTCGTTGAATCTGCTGTGAAGTTCCATAGGAAGATAACAGTTGTAGGGCGCAGCATGATTAACGTAGTTCAAATTGCTATGGATTTAGGCTATTTACATGTACCAGACGGCGTATTAGTTGATATAGATGAAATAGATAAGCTACCTGCAGATGAGATTGTAATTTTATCGACAGGAAGCCAAGGGGAACCAATGTCTGCTCTTAGTCGCATGGCTAGAGGAGCACATCGTAAAGTTGAAGTATTACCTGGAGACACAGTAATATTAGCTGCAACACCAATTCCTGGAAATGAGAAATTAGTTTCAAAAACAATTGATTTATTATTTAAATGTGGTGCCAATGTCACGTATCGTTCAGTTTCTGGCGTTCACGTGTCAGGTCACGGCAGTCAAGAAGAGCTAAAACTTATGATGAATTTAGTGAAGCCTAAGCATGTAATTCCGATTCACGGAGAATATCGTATGATGCGCGAATTAGGAAAGATTGCAGAACATGTAGGGATTCCTATAGAGAACGTTATTAAGATGGAGATTGGTGACGTTGTAGAGTTTACGCAAGGTACTGGAAGAATTGCAGGAAAAGTTCCTTCTGGTAATGTGTTAATAGACGGACTTGGAGTCGGTGATGTTGGTAATATTGTTCTTAGAGACCGTAAACTATTGTCACAAGATGGTATATTAGTTGTCGTAGTTACCTTGAGTAAAAAGGACGGCAGTGTGTTATCAGGGCCGGATATTATCTCTAGAGGATTCGTATATGTGCGTGAATCGGAAAAATTGTTAGATGAAGCCAACCAAATTGTCAATGACACATTAGCTCGCATGAATGCTGACAAGATGAGTGATTGGTCTTCAGTTAAGAATAACATTAAGGATTCATTAGGTAAGTTTTTATTTGAAAGAACAAGAAGAAAGCCGATGATATTACCAATTATCATGGAAGTATAGAGTTTTATAATCCAGAAACAGGATGCTGATTGCATCCTGTTTTTTTCGTATCTTTTTGTATACTAAGTGCATAATATGGAAAACATCTAAATTTGATATAAAGTAATGAAAGTGGGTGATCATTCAATGGACCCAAAACAAAATGTACAACAAGAATTTGATGCAGATCAAATTGATGTAGAAAGTTTAGGGGATAGTACATTCTTCGATGAGAACGAGGGACAAGAAACCTGTGAGTAGGGAAATGATACTACTCTTTTAAGTTCTAGAACATTTATCCATTGCATATAATGTATTGATGACAGTAGATTTTACACACTATATGGGAGTGGATATTATGAAACTAGATGACTTAAAAGGAAAGAAAGTAGTGGATTATAAGATAACGAATAAGGATGAAGATATTCGAGTAGAAATTATATTCGAAAACAATTTATATTTAAATATAAATCTTTCTAATCTTCCAGTGGATGCAATCACATTAGGAAAACGAAAAGGATAATAAAAAAATCCGTCACAGAAGGCGGATTTTTCACATTAATACTGTTTATTTTATTTAAAAAGGTTGGATTTTTCCATTTTAAGTCTTATACTTAGAAAAGCACAGTATAATAACAGAAGGGTGGAGAAAATATGAATTCTTACGATACAAATTATTCTTATAGTACATTAGGACAAGTAAACGACACAACAAAAAGGGAAAAACCTAAAAATAGAAAAAATATTACATATATAATGTTGACTGTATTATTTTGGCTTGCTCTCGTACTTGGAGGAATGTATGCTGCTAAAAGTTACGTTGAATCACGGAATCAAATATTTTTGAATCAGATGAATGAAATCAAACAATCCAATGAAATGCTGACAATTTCTATAAAGGAGGAATTTGACACATTTAAAGAAGAAATGGCCCAGGTACACAAAGAACTAACAGTGATTAATGGAGAACTTAATATTATTAAGGAAGAACTACAATTAACAGGCCAATCAGTAGCTGGTAGTAACAATTCAAAGAATGCATTAGCAGACCGGATGACTGAATTAGATAGACAATTAGTAGAATTGAGAAAACAGTTGAAGAAACTGGAGGATGCGGCCCGTGTATATTAGAATTCAATTATTTGCAATTCTACTACTAGCGCCATTTGTTGGCTTACTTGTTGGTTTTATTCATCAAGATACGCAACATGTATTCAGTTTAGGTGAATTAAAAATAGGCCAATCTGTCCCTGTAGATGTTTTACTTGATAATAAGCAAAACTTCGATTCGTTTAAAGATTTAACTTCAGATTCTATTGTTGCTGCAAATGTGACGAAAGAGATTTTATTGAATATGCGCAATAATGCACAAGCAGAAATTAAAGAATATGATGAGCAAAGAGCAGTCGTAGAAGTATTAGTGGAAACAAGTAAAAAAGAAAATAAAAATACTTCGGGAGTTTTAGACCAAATCTTAGCAAGAATTTTAGGAGATCCTATAGGCCAAACGTTTGGGAAGAATGCAACAATAAAGGTATACTCTTTGGAGGAAGCTGGTTATCGTGGCTATATGGCGAAAGTCCGCTTGTTAAACCCTGATGCTATTCAAATGGTTTTAGCCAATAATCAAATAGCGAGTAAGGGAGAGACTACGAGTCAAGCAGCTAAGCGCAATAACGCATTACTAGCAATTAATGCAGGTGGATTCTCCGCGAAAGACGGTAATATTGTACCTTTAGGTATCACGGTTATCAATGGTGAAGTCTTAACATTTTCACAGTCCGATTTGAGCTTTGTAGGTTTCAATCAATCTGGGAATCTGGTGGGAGGGAAGATTTCATCAAAGGAGAAGATCCAAGAGATGGGGATTCTGCATGGGGCTAGTTTTCTTCCTACACTTTTAAAAAATGGGGAGAAACAACCAATTCCGAAAGAATGGGCCAATGCTAGGCATCCAAGAACATTGATTGGTCACTTTCAAAATGGGGATTTATTATTCATCGTGATTGATGGAAGAAGGCAAGGCTGGAGCGACGGAGTAACACTAGAAGAAGCGCAAACAAAACTTTTAGAGTTTAATGTGCGTGATGCATATAATTTAGATGGTGGCGGTTCAAGTACATTTTATTATGATGGTAAAGTACTAAACAAACCTTCCGGAGGTTCAGAAAGACGAGTTACCACCAATATAGTAATTAAACCGTAAGTTGTTTTATTATGATTCGATGATTGATATTGATACGAAAACTAGCATTGAACGGCAATCCGTTTATGCTAGTTTTTTTATGAACTGAATTAAAGAATGCTGATCATTAATAATTGCAAACTTAGGTAATTCTCTTCGCAGAGGTTTAGCAATGCCTGGTTAATATTATGAAAGAAATATGAAATTGCGTGATGGTAGTCACATATTTTTTTTATAATAAGTGCTACTATGAATATATAAATACTGCTAATGTAACGATTTTAACTATAGCATGCTTACGGAATACATAATTCAAAGGGGGAGCCTCGTTGAGAAAATGGCCAGCAATATTTATTGGTTTTTTGATGTTTTATGTAATCAATATTTTTAAAGGGCCGCAAAAACCATTAGTAAGACCGCCAGGAGCATTACCTGAGGATGAGTTTTTAGCTGTATGTATTCGTTGTGGGCAATGTTCGCAGGTTTGTCCGTATCATAGTATTCATATTGCAGATGGGAAAAAAGGATTTTCAATCGGCACTCCATATCTAAATTTACGTGAGAAACCATGTTTTTTATGTAAAGACTTTCATTGTATTGAAACTTGTCCAAGTAAAGCACTAGTCTCTATCGAGAAACAGAATGTAAAGATGGGATTAGCACAAATAGATACGACTACCTGTAATGCTTGGCTAGGTGATGAATGTAGAATGTGTTATGTGTCTTGTCCATTTTACGATAAGGCGATTCAGCTTCCAGATTTCCGTAGACCAGTCATAAGTCCAGAAAATTGTGTTGGCTGTGGAGTCTGTGAATATGTTTGCGTTAAAGATAATCCTGCCATTAAAGTCAACCCTATGGGATAGGAGGTAAACATATGAGAAAAAGCAATCGTTGGAATTATCCTAGAACACTAATTAGAGTACTATTTTTAGGAATTATTGTTTCACCACTTTTTGGATTCACATTCTTTCTGGGGACTTTTAGTTCTGGTCTATTCCTTGGCAAAATTCATTTAACGGATCCATTGGCAGGGCTGCAAATTGCATTAGCTCAACCTGGCTCCTTGATGTCAGGTTTTATAGTATCTATTTTACTGGTGGTTTGTGTGTACGCTTTATTAGGTCGAGTGTATTGCAGTTGGGTATGTCCACTCGGACTATTATTGGAAATTGCAGATCAGTGGCTAGTTAAGATCCCTATTAGAATAAAGGCAACAGGGGATATTAGTAAGTCAATGAAATACACCGTGCTATCGGTCACCTTGTCTCTAGCGCTATTATCGTCAATGCCAGTCTTTGAGATTTTCTCTCCCATGTCTATATTTATGAGAATGTGGTTGTATGGGATAGGAATAGAGATATTACTAATCATTGCCGTTATAGTCTTAAATTGGCTGTTTGGAGCAAATAGTTGGTGTAATAGAATCTGTCCCTTGGGTGCACTCTATTCATTGCTAGGGAAAGTTCGAGTCCTGTCTTTGAATATTGATACAAACCATTGTACTCAATGTGGTGCTTGTTATCAAGTGATTTGTAAGGTTGGTCCAGAAGTGTTACGACCAGCAATTATGTCTGGAAATGCGTACTTAATTTCCAGTGATTGTACAAATTGTGGAGATTGTATTGGAAATTGTCCAAGTACTGCGTTAACCTTTACAATTCGTTTACCTAGAAAAACTAGTATTACAAATATTTATGATGCTCCATCGAAACAAGCTTAATTAATTATGTGGAAAAGTTAATTTAAATAACGTTAGGAAAGGTGATTAAAATGATTATAGCTGGTATCGTAGTAAAAGTAGTGTCTGGAAAAGAAGAGCCATTAGCAGAATATTTGAAAGGCTTCCCCAATGTCACTGTAGAAGGATCAACGGATGGCAATTTAGCCATTGTCGTTGAGGCTAATCATGCACAAGAATTAGAGAAATTAACACAACGATGGCAAGATAATCAAGAAGATATTATCGGTGTTTTCCCGGTATATGTAAATTCAGAAGACATTGATGAGGATATTTCTCGTGATTGCTAATGAACACGCTTTTTCCCGTCGAAAACTTGTAAAAGGGTTCTTGGGTGAAATGCTTGGTTATATAGGAAAAACAGCAGGGATTAATAAGAAGAGTAAATTCCTTAGACCACCTGGTGCGATAGATGAGTTAGAATTTATCTCTACATGTTTACGTTGTGGAAAATGTCAAGTTAGCTGTCAAAAGGGATGTATTGAAATATTAGATCAAGAAAAAGGGATAGGTTTAGGGACACCTTATATACAATACAAGAATCAATCTTGTGATTTTTGTTTAGAGTGTATTAAAGTTTGCAGATCAGGCGCGTTATTGCATCCTGAAGATACAGAATTAGTGATTGGCAATGCTCACATTCATCAATATAAATGTTTAGCGTGGCAAGGAGCAATTTGCAATAACTGTGTTCATAGTTGCAAAAATAAAGCGATAAAACTTAAAGATAATCGGTACCCAGATATTATAGAAGAATTATGTAGAGGCTGTGGAGCTTGTATGATTCAATGTTTTCAACAGCCAACAGCAATCTTTATACAACCTAAAAATTAATTACAAATATTTTATTTTTGGTGATAGCCATCACATACGGAATTAAAATTTGATGATAATATGAAAAGTACAAGAGAATTAAGTGACAAATGACACTTTTTGAAAGTTAGACTTTGAAAACTATTTTTATAGTTTTTCAATCATTATATTAAGGAGGAGTTCTTTAATGTTACGTTTTACTAGAAAGCAAGTTTTAGTAGCTGCTGCGTCTGCTGCTGCATTATCAGCAATTGGAGGTTGTAGCTTAGAGGAAGAAACCCCGGCACAATCTCAACCAGGCCAACCAGCTCAAACAGGTGCTGATGCAGATGCTTGGCACAAAACAGTGTGTCGTTATTGCGGAACAGGTTGTGGTCTGCTAGTTGGGACAAAACAAGGGAAAGCAGTTGCAGTAAAAGGCGATCCTGACAACACGGTAAACAAAGGTATGTTATGTGTAAAAGCTTACTTTTTGGCAAATGTATTATATGCGAAAACTCGTATAACTAAGCCTTTAATTAAGAAGAATGGTAAGTTTGAAGAAGCATCATGGGAAGAGGCATTAAATTTAATTGTTACAAAATTTACAGAGATTAAAACCACTCATGGATCTGATGCTCTAGCGTTCTATGGTTCAGGGCAAGCAAGTATGGACGAATCTTATGTTTATAATAAATTATTTAAGGGCTTTATTGGTACCAATAACGTTGACGGCAACCCAAGAACATGTATGGCGAGTGCTGTAGCTGGCTTTAATCAAACATTTGGTAAAGATGAGCCAATGGGAACATACGATGACTTTGAAAAGGCGGATGTATTCTTCTTTATCGGATCGAATGCTGCAGAAGCTCACCCAATCTTATGGGCAAGAATTATAGAAAGACGAAACAAGAACCCACATGTGAAGATTATTGTATGTGACCCACGTGAAACTCGTACAACTCAAGTTGCTGATAAAAAGTTAATATTTAAGCCAGGTGCAGACATTGCACTATTAAATAGTATGGCGTATGTAATTGTAAATGAGAATCTAGTAGATCGTAACTTTATTGATAGCTATACTAACTTTGCACAAACAGTAGATGGTAAAGATGAAAAGCGTGATTGGAATCAATATGTAGAATTCCTACAACAATTCAAGCCTGAATTAGTAGAAGCAACTACAGGTGTAAAAGCAGAGCAAATTTATGAAGTTGCTCGGATGTTCGCAGAAAAGAGTAAAGAAACAATTTCGTTATGGTGCATGGGTGTGAACCAAAGAATCCGTGGAACGCACACGAACAACGTAATTCATAACCTGCATTTAATTACGGGTAAAATCTGTCGTCCTGGTTCTACTTCATTCTCTTTAACCGGCCAACCATCTGCTTGTGGCAGTGTGCGTGAAGTTGGAGCATTAGCGCACCTATTACCTGGTCATAGAATGATTGCCAATGCACAACATCGTAAAGAAATTGAAACTATTTGGGGAATTGCTGAAGGAACTATTAAGCCTACACCTGGTAGACCTCTCATGAGAATGTTTCAAGGTACGGTTGACGGGGATATTAAGGGTATGTGGGTTATGGCTACAAATCCAGGGCACTCGTTACCGAATGTTAATAAATATCGTGCAGGTATGGAAAAGTGCTTCCTAGTAGTTTCAGAAGGTTTTCATCCGACGAGAACAAGTGAACTTGCAGATGTTATTCTACCTGCTGCAGTATGGTGCGAGAAAGAAGGACTTTACGGCAATGCAGAGAGAAGAACACAACACATGGCAAAGGCTATTGATGCACCAGGGGAAACAAAACCAGATGTATGGGCATTATTAGAAGTAGCGAAACGTATGGGTTATGGAGATTACTTCAAGTATAATTCGATTGATGATATTTTTGCAGAATATAGAAGATGTACAGTAGGTACTGGTTATGATGTTGCACCTTTGGAACGCTTACGTAAAGAGCGTGGAGTTAGATGGCCAGTAGTCGGAGATGGAATGGGGACAGAAGGTTCTATCCGTTATGCAGCACCGTGGGATCCGTATGTAAAGGCAGAAGAAAAGATTAAGTTCTATGGTAAGCCAGATGGAAAAGCAGTTATTTTCTTTAGACCACATTTACCACCTGCAGAAACAGTAAACGCGGAGTACCCAATGTATTTAACTACAGGTAGACTATTGGAACAATGGCATACAATGACAATGACTGGCACTGTAGAACAGTTAAATAAAATTGTTGAAGTACAAACTGCAGGTGAGGGTTGGTTCGTAGAAATGAACCCTAAAGATGCCGAGTCCTTAGGACTAAAAGATGGAGATAAAGTAAGAGTCACATCTCCACGCGGTCAGTTAATTTCTAAAGTAAGCTTACATGGTCGTGGAACACCACAACCAGGACTATTATATATGAACTTCCACGATCCAAATGTGGAAACACTTACAAACATTGTTGTAAGTGACGCTGTTGATGCTGCTTCGGCACAACCAGAATATAAAGTATCCATCTGTAAAATCCAAAAGATCTAATTAAATACACTTTCTATAGATATAATGATTTTATTATTTAGCAAACAAGGAACCCCTTCTACTTGTTTGCTTTTTCTTTTTTAGATATTAACTACTGAAATTATTTATGTTATTCTATAGTAAGTAGATAGTTATTATAGGATTAGAGGGGGAGAAAAATGACTATAAAAAAAACACGAATAACTATCATTTTGTTATCTTTTATTTTGATTGCTCTATTAGTCGGATGTGGTACTGCAGATGAGGCAAAACAAAATGAAGTAGAAAATCAAGCAAAGTTAATACCCCATGATACATTAGGGAAAGAGTCTTGTTTAACTTGCCATTCGCCAAACGTTCCACCTCATAAAATGAAACAAAATAATTGCTTACTGTGCCATAAACCATTTCGCGAATCATAAAACCATCGAAGGACAAAATATTACATTATAAACTGATATTCTTATGAAAGAAGCCGTTGATGCGGCTTCTTTCGATATTCATACATATATTTATTCATATAAAAAAGTGTGTATAGTTTAAGAAGCAATTGAACAAAGAAAAACCTTGTATCTCACTTTAGATTATGAAAATATTTTGATATATTAATTCTTTAGAATCTTATATAATAGTAGTAAATATATCTAGTATATTTATAAAGGGGTGATTGGCATCAGTATTCTTATTGTGGATGATTCAGTTTTAGTAAGGGTATTAATTCATGATTTGTTAAAAGAGAAAGGTTATAAGAATTTAGTTATGGCTTCATCTGCAAGGGAAGCGATTGCCTATATTCACCAGAACATAAATAAGAAACATATTACAAAGAATCAACAAATCGACTTAATTCTTATGGATGGAATTATGCCAGATATAGAAGGCGTGCAGGCTTGTAAAATGGTCAGAGATATTGATGGTATGCAGGATGTACCAATTATTATGGTTACAGGGAAAACGGACATAGCGACATTAGAGGCCGCTTTTGAAGCAGGGGCTAATGATTATATTACGAAACCTTTTAATACACTTGAACTATTAGCTCGAGTTAGAGCTGCTTTGCATCTCAAATATGAGATTGATAAAAGAAAAGCTAGAGAACGTGAATTAGAAGAAGTTAATAAATTGCTACAAGAGCTTTCATCCATTGATGGATTGACAGGTGTAGCAAATCGTAGGAGATTTGATGAAGCACTCTTAACGGAGCTAAAACGTGCTGTTCGCAAAAAAACGCAATTGTCAGTTGTGATGATTGATATAGATTTTTTCAAAGAATATAATGATACCTATGGACATCAACAAGGGGATGAATGCTTAAAGGAAATTGCCAATGTATTAAAGGAAGTAGGAAAGAGGCCTGGAGATGTTGTGGCTCGCTACGGTGGAGAAGAGTTTATCATTATATTGCCAGACACTGATGTTTTAGGTGCAGAAAATATTGCATCGATTGCTAGACAGAAAGTTGAGGAAAAAGAAATACCGCATAGTAAATCAAAGGTTAGTTCGTATGTTACAATTAGTATTGGCGTAGCTACGACAAAAAACCATAGTTATACGAAAGAGAAAATATTATCAGAAGTTGATAAAGCACTATACCATGCGAAAAGAAACGGAAGAAACAGGGTATCCGTTTATGAATAGAACCGTATTTTGAGAATATAAGTAGTAATATAAAAAAGCTTAGACAATGCATATGGGGTGAAGAATTTGAAAAAAGTAATATTATTATCAGGGAGTCCTAATAAAGTAGGAAATACAGTGCAAATCATGCAAGAATGTGAAAAGGTTATAAAAAATCAAGGTCTAGAGACGGAGATTATTTCTTTAGCAGGAAAGTCGATTCATTCTTGTGTAGGCTGTAGAAAATGTAAAGAAATTAAACGTTGTACCATAGACGATGGATTAAATGAAATTTTAGAAAAGGTAAAAGAAGCAGAAGGGTTTATTATTGGCGCTCCAGTTCACTTTGGCACTGCCCGTGGCGATTTAATGAATACGATACAAAGAATTGGTATGGTATCGTACGGGACAGATCGATTCTTATCATGGAAAGTAGGAGGACCTATTGCAGTAGGACGTCGCGGAGGTTTGTCTACTGCTTATAATGAGATGCTTATGTTTTACTTCATTAATGAAATGATTGTACCTGGTTCAACATATTGGAATATAGTATTCGGTAAAGAGCCTGGAGAAGCATTGAAAGACACAGAAGGGTTGAACACAGTAAAACGCTTCTCTGAAAATGTAGCTAAATTGATTACCAAAATTCATAATTAATAGGTAATTCAAATACAACATCTAATCGATTGCAGATGTTGTATTTTTTTTGTTTATTGACAAATACTAACTTCTATATCCAAATATTCTTGAAGGGGACATTGGTATGCCAATATACAATAGAAGAAGACTCTTAAATCAAGATATTCCTACAACGCCGAGCATTGCTCCAGCTGTTCCAGAAAAACCCAAAAATACGACTAACAAAAAAGATGAACAAAATATTATTGATACGATTAAAAATTTTGGACAAACTAATATTCCTCAAACTGAAAGCAACATTCATTGCATTAATATTATTGGACAAGTGGAGGGACATATGATTCTACCTCCACAGAACAAAACGACAAAATATGAACACATTATTCCGCAGATTGTAGCCGCGGAACAAAACGATAAAATTGAGGGGATTTTAATCATACTAAATACCGTTGGAGGAGATGTAGAGGCAGGTTTAGCATTAGCAGAAATGCTATCAAGTCTTTCAAAGCCAACCGTGACACTCGTTCTAGGTGGTGGGCACTCTATCGGGGTGCCGATTGCTGTTTCCTCTGATTATAGTTATATTGCAGAGACGGCTACAATGACGATACACCCTATCCGCTTAACAGGTTTAGTGATTGGAGTGCCACAAACATTTGAATACTTAGATAAAATGCAAGAGCGTGTAGTTCGTTTCGTTACGAAACACTCTAAAGTTTCAGAAGAAAAATTTAAAGAATTGATGTATAAAACAGGCGATTTAGCGAGAGACATAGGTACAAATGTTATTGGTTCAGATGCAGTTAAATACGGGTTGATTGATGAAGTTGGTGGTTTAGGGCAAGCTCTTAAGAAGTTGAAGTCTTTAATAGAACTAAGTAAAAAAGGAGACATGCTTCAGTGATAATATACACTCCACTCCCTATCGAATCTGTATTGCAAAGTAGCGAAGAGGTTCAACCAACGTACATTGAAATAGAATATGAGGGTCGATTGGTTCAATTAGAAACTATTGATAATTATCAAGCAAAAATAGTTCGTCTAGTGAGTAGTAATCCGAATGACTATTTAAACAATACATATATGCCAGGCAAAATTATTTATTTTCGCCCAAATTAATACCAATGTATAATATTCCTCTATCCTTTAGGGTAGAGGCTTTTCTTTCATAGTCAGAATTTATAAAAATTCTGACTATAAGTAACAGCAACTAAGGCATTCACCTTCGTCGGAAGGACTTGCTGTATGCCAAGTTTTGTTTATATATTGCGATAAATTACTTTGTGGATTATGATTAAACAGGGAAGACAAGACAGAGAATAAAGAGGTGGGAGATTGGAATTTTTTAAAGAATTAAATCGTAATCTTAAATATGAATCGATTGGCATTATAATATTAGTTATATCAGCTTTGACTTTAGGTAAGTTTGGATCAATCGGTGGATCGCTAGCGTTTCTTACAAAGTTGATAGCGGGAAATTGGGGGTTTCTCTTACCGTTATTTGCGGGAGCTTTTGCGCTGTATCTCATGATTCATCGTTCTACTGTGAAGCCGAATACGCGCTTTTATGGAGTATTTCTATTTTTCTTAATACTGTTAATTTATAGCCATTTGAACTTATATGTTCAACTTTTAGGGAAGACAGGTTCAGATTTCAATATCATTTCAAGTACATATGTGGCAACGATAGAAAATAGAGTTACTGAAGAGTCCGTTGATTTAGGGGGCGGGCTCATTGGAGCATTACTATTATGGGGGTTCATTTATTTATTTGATGTGAATGGAACGAAACTTGTGCTATTAGGATCTTTTCTTATTGCATTGTTATTCTTTACAAAGCTTTCGATTGGCGATGTATTTAAGAATATAAAAATTAGAGTAGGGAATTTAAGAGATCAATGCGGCAACTACTTTTCCAAACTGTTTGATATCATGAAAAAGGATATAAATAAAAATGACCAGATTGATTCAAAAACACATGAATCGACAGATAAAAATAGCTATATTCATGAAACTAAGAATGTAAATCAAGTGACGAAAGATCATTTTATAACCGCAGAAACGCAGCAAGATGAAACGGAAAAAGATGTAGTAGCAACAAAATTAGAAGATAAGGCAGTTACTGCAAGAAAGTTCGAAAAAGAAGAAGTATTAAAAGATCTAGAAGCAGTATTAGCAGTGGACAATAAGCCTCTTGCCGGTTTAACCAATATGTCATACGATTTTCCTCCCTTACAATTATTGCAACAAAGAGCTACGAAATCTAAGGGCGACGCTGGGATAGTTGCAAATATTCGCAAATTAGAAGCAACCCTAGAAAGCTTTGGAGTAGTCGCTAAAGTTGTTCAATACAGTCAGGGACCTGCGGTTACTCGATATGAGTTACAACCAGCAATTGGGGTGAAAGTTAGTAAGATTTTAAACCTTACTGATGATTTAGCACTGGCCTTAGCAGCTAAAGATATACGAATGGAAGCTCCTATTCCTGGAAAAGCAGCAATTGGTATTGAAGTTCCTAACCAAGAAGTTGCTGTCATTGGTTTAAAAGAAGTGCTAGAAAGTAAAGAATTTAAGCAAGCAAACTCAAAATTAACAATTGCTTTAGGGAAAGACTTGTCCGGTAACTCAATAGTTGCAGATTTGGCGAAGATGCCGCATTTATTAGTTGCAGGATCTACAGGATCAGGGAAGAGTGTTTGTGTCAATGGTATTATTACAAGTATCTTGTATAAAGCAAATCCTGATGAAGTTAAATTTTTTATGATTGATCCTAAGATGGTAGAATTAAACGTATATAATGATATTCCGCATCTAGTGACCCCTGTTGTCACAGATCCAAGACAAGCAGCATATATGCTTAAACGGGTCGTACAAGAAATGGAGCGCCGCTACCGACTTTTTGCTGATCGAAAAACCCGCGACTTAGAACGTTACAACACGATTATCCGCCAAGAAATTGAAAAGGGAAATCATAATTTAGAATGTTTACCGCAGATAGTTGTAATCATTGATGAATTGGCAGATTTAATGATGGTTGCTCCGGGCGATGTTGAGGATGCCATTTGTAGAATTGCTCAAATGGCTAGAGCTGCAGGGATACATTTAATCATTGCTACACAAAGACCAAGTGTTGACGTTATCACTGGAATTATAAAAGCCAATATACCAAGTCGTATTTCATTTGCTGTTGCTTCTCAGACTGATTCTCGGACAATTTTGGATATGGGTGGAGCGGAAAAGCTTTTAGGTAGAGGGGATATGTTATTTTATCCAGTGGGTGCTTCAAAGCCAGTAAGGATTCAAGGGGCGTATATAGCGGAAGAAGAAATTGAAGCAGTTGTAGATTTTATAAAGAAACAAAAAGAAGCAACGTACAATGAAGAATTATTGAAATTTGACAGTGTAACAGAAGAGAAAGAAGCATCAAATGCTATAGAAGATGAGTTATACCCACAAGCAGTGGAGCTGATTCTAGAAGTAGGACAAGCATCTGTTTCATTTTTACAAAGAAAACTAAAAGTAGGATATGCTCGTGCAGCTCGTTTAATCGATTCTATGGAGGAAAATGGAGTTGTTGGTCCATTTGAAGGAAGTAAACCACGAGACGTGTTGCTGACTAAGGATGAGTACTATCACATCAAAGAACAACAAAAAGCTAATTTGGAAAACTAAATTGCACCATATGGTATTTCTTATATTACTATCACATATGATTCATTAAAGTATCTTGTACAAGATAAAGGAGAGATCTTTGATGAAAGATGTGATAATAAAGGACGCCATTAATAAAAGTGGAATCAAAGGCGTATTAACATTTGATCCCGATGTTATTAAGACAATTGCTGCAATTGCTTCCTTAGAAATTGAAGGAATCTATGCCATCAGCGGGGGGATTTTTGATGGCATAGCCCAAAAGCTAAGCAATAAACATTTATATAAAGGTATTAAAGTCGAAATAGGTAGCGAAGAGGTTTCCATATCCTTGTACTTGATTGTTGAATACAACCACTCGATTCCAGATATTTATCATAATTTGAAGTCTAACCTTCAACAATCATTAGAATTTATGACTGGGTTAAAGGTTCAAGAAGTAAATGTAAGAATTGATGGACTAAAAATATATGACGATAAAGAAAAGGAAAAGGAAGTAACGTACTAAGGTACGTTACTCGTAACTATCCATTTTTGTTTTACGATTCATATAGCGGTTTCTTATGAAATAACCGGCAATAGTAAAAGCAGCAAAGCTTACAAATTGAATAATCCACATATTTTTCATCTCGAAATTCGTTACAAAGCTCCATGGGCTTTTGCGTTGAAATTTAAATAACATAATGCTACCTCCTTTCTTTTGTATAATTATTTTTCACAAGTATTAAGTCAGGTATGTAAAGATAAGACGATTATATATTAGCGATATTGGAAATATATTCTAAAAATAACTTGGAACTTGGTTGGTATAACCAAGTTTTTTTGTATTGTGCATACTATCCCGAATTACACAAATAATGTAATTAACAAGAATTTTGAAAGGATAGAGCATATATGGAAATCCCTAAAAGGGCAAAGCGCTTTACTGGTTTAGTAGAACCATGGAACATTCATAAAGAGCTGAGTCGAAATTTATCTGTATTAAAGGAATTATTTAAAAAAAGTGATGATGTCGTATTTAGAGACTTTTTTGTGAAATTCAACAATGTTGAAAAAAAAGGCGTAATTATATATATAGAAGGGTTAATTAATAGCGATGTGATAAACAGAGATATCCTTGAAAGAATCGTCACTGTTGATTTTTTAGTAAATCCATACCTAAAAACAGATGCGATGGATGGAAAAAAATGGATGAAAGAGTTTATCGAACGTTGTTTGTCTGCTAATAATTTAAGTCCATGTGAAACTATTACCGAGGTGAAAGATGGGATATTAAATGCACAAGCAGTGTTATTAATTGATGGTATTGACGCAGGTATCGTTGCAGGTGTAGAAGGATTTAGCTTGCGCGGAATTGATGAACCAGATTCTGGAGTCGTAATCCGTGGGCCAAGGGAAGGGTTTATAGAAAACCTTAGAACGAATACGGCATTGATACGTAGAAAAATTAGAAGCCACCATTTAAAAGGTGAAACAATCACGGTAGGGAGAAAGACGAATACTAAAGTTTGTTTGGTATATTTAGATGACACTGTCAACCACGAAATATTAAAAGAGGTAAAAGAAAGGATACATAGAATCGAAATAGATGCGATTCTTGAGTCAGGTTATATTGAAGAACTAATTGAAGACAATCCATTTTCGCCTTTTCCATCAATGAGTGTAACGGAAAGACCAGATGAAGCAACGGCTGCAATACTTGAGGGAAGAATAGCTATTATTATAGACAATACCCCATTTGTGCTAATCCTCCCAATGGTATTCCAAGATTTATTGCATGTAAGTGAAGACTATTATAATCGCTACACTGGTGGTACGATGATACGAATTATTCGTTTTATCGCTTTATTTATTTCTTTATTTTTACCTAGCTTGTATATTGGTGTTGTCACGTTTCATCCAGAGATGTTACCGACTCCATTATTGATAAGTATTGCTGCCGCACGGGAAGGTGTTCCATTTCCAGTAATTATTGAAGCTTTCTTAATGGAATTTACTTTTGAAGCGCTTAAAGAAGCTGGAGCAAGAATGCCAAAAGCAATTGGTTCCACAGTGAGTATCGTAGGGGCATTGATTTTGGGTGAAGCTGCAGTAAGTGCTGGGCTGGTTTCTCAACCGATGGTTATAGTCGTTGCAGGTACTGCAATCGCTGCTTTTGCAATTCCTGGTTTTGGGACCCATGCAGGAATTCGTTTTATTCGATTTATCTTTCTAATTTTAGCAGGAATTTTTGGGTTATATGGTGTTATTATAGGCTTAATGTTCATGCTTCTACATCTATGTTCTATGAGATCATTTGGTGTGCCTTACATGGCACCTTTTGCACCATTGATTACAGAAGATTTAAAGGACTCCATTGTTCGTGCCCCATGGTGGAGTTTAAAGTATCGTCCTCAATTATTCAATTGGAGGCGACAACGAAGAAATAAAACACCAAGACCAACACCGCCTATTGTCGTTCTATGTTTATGTATTTTAAGTGGTATGTTTTTAACGGGTTGTTGGAATATGGAAGAAATCAATAATCGAGCAATAATCGGTGGTATTGGCATAGATAAAATCAAAGAGGAGGAAGATAAGGAGAATCAGATTTCTATGACGGTCCAAATCATTAAACCTGGAGTGGTGGCTGGTGCGTCCGAAGGTGGTGGCGGGGGCAATCCTAATGCAAATTGGATTCTCGATACGGAAGGAAAGAGTGTTTTTGAGGCAGCTAGAAACCTAGTGAGATATTCTGGAAGACAGATCTATTGGGGACATAATCAGGTTGTTGTCATTGGAGAAGAATTGGCTAGGGAAGGTGTAGGAACAATATTAGACTTTTTCGACCGTACTCCTGAAAATCGTCTAAGAACATGGTTTATTGTCGTAAAAGGAGAAGAAGCGAAAAAAGTTCTTTCAGCTACTCCCCACTTAGAATCCTTATTAGCAGTTGAACTTTCTTCAATGCTACAAGCAAGAAGAGATACATCATTTGCAGCTGCGATAAATTTACGTGATTTTTTATTTTTTCTCTCGATTCCCTCAAGAGCACCAGTAGCATCCGCTGTTGAGGTATACACGGACGCGGATGGAAAAGAATCACTATTAATTACCGGTAGCGCAGTATTTGACCGTGATAAGTTGATTGATTTCTATGATGAAAATCTAACGAGGGGAATACTATGGGTTGTAGGTGATGTCGATGGTGCAGTAATTCCAGTAGACTGGGATGGAATCGTAGGAGCAATTACTGCACGAGTACTTTCAGCTGGATCCAAAATCAAAACTGATGTTGAAAATGGGCAAGTCAATGTGACAATCACAATTGATATGAAAGGTAAAATTACAGAAATTGAAGAGGATATCGACTTAAGATCTTTAGAAGCATTAAAGAGTGTGGAAGATAAAGTTGCAGATAGTATAAAATCTGAAATAGAAAAAGTTATAGAAAAAGCAAAGGAAGATAAGGTCGATATCTTTGGCATCGGAGAACATGTACGGAGACAAAACCCTCGAGAATGGAAGGAGATATCACAAGATTGGAAAGAGATATTTCCCGATATCAATTTTCAGGTACAAGCAAATGTCAAAATTAAACGTTACGGTGTAACTAGAAACGTAGGAATCAGTAATTCACAATAATTAATTATAAAAAAGATGCTAATTATGGCATCTTTTTTATAATTAATGTATGATTTTATGCAGGAAACAGATTCTAAGTGTAGAATACTCTATTGGTGATGCGTGTGAAACGGGTAATTTATTTGGAAAGTGAATACGATAAATTAGTAAACCATATGAGTAAAATCATAAGGGATTATGAATTTTGTTGCATCGGAATCTCTGGAAATACTGGATTAGGGAAAAGTACTGCTGTTAAACAAGTCGCATGTAATCTGAATAAAGCCATTTTAGAGTGTCATGAGTTAGAACCAGAAGCTTGGGGATGTTTAAATGATACTTTTGCTGCAGCAAATAAAACGAATCAGCTACTACTTTTCGATGGAATCATTGTTTCTTTTCATTTGCATCGTAAATTTTATCAAGATTTGTTCCTAAGGTATTTACATGCAACAACCATTGTAATTGAACATCCCGACATCTTTCTCGAGCAAAATAATTTATCTGGGGATGTATTTGATATCATTTTCGAGATTCGAACAAATTCAAATCATCACGTAACATATCCGTTTCTTTATTGAGGTTTGTATGGATTTGATACTTACTACACGGAATCTTAATATAAATTTTTAGGGGTGAGATTGTGAGTTCAATTGGAGAATACTTAAAGAGCAAAAGAATAGAAACTGGGTTAACCATTGACGATATTTCGAATATAACGAAAATTAGCACGCGTTATCTCCAAGGGATTGAGGATGATGATTGGTCTATGATGCCGGGAGATTTTTATGCGAAAGGTTTTATACGAAGTTATGCGAAAGCATTAGATGTAGATATTAGCGAATTATTATCTGAAAGTGAAAGCTTTAGAGACTTATCGAGAACACATAAGTCACAGCAAAGCACTTTTATTGCCCCAAGAACTTCTGCACCAGCTAGAGCGAAACGTTTCGGCAAACTTTTCTCACTTACTTTAGTGCTTTTATTAGTATTTGCTGTTATTCTTACAATTTTTTATTATGTTTCAACGACAGAATTAGATACTCAAGATATTGATAATAATCAACTAAACCCTGACACTGTAATTGATCCGAATCAAGTGTCTGATCTTGAACCACTTCGAGAAAAGGATCCTATTACTATTCCGGAACTTAGTGAGGAGCAGCCAAGACCGGAAAACGTTACGATTACATTGACGGAGCAAACTCAAACAAGTTATACATATCAAGTAAATTCTGCGGAACTAAGTATTAAGATTGAAGCTATAAATGGTACTTGCTGGTATGAGGTAAGGGAGAACGATGGTCGAGGCCGAGTGTTAAGTACGAAATCGTTGACCAAAGGTAATGCAGAGGAAGTGAATCATAATCAAAATCTTTGGATTCGACTTGGTAATCCAGATGCAGTCAATCTATTTATTAATGAGACATTATTGGATAAAGAAGCTAGCTCAAGCCCGAGAAATTTTCAATTGAATATTGAAAAGGATTAAAAACACCCTTAGTGGTGTTTTTTTGACACAAATTAAGCCTTATATTATACTTGAAAAGGGTAAAAGCGATTAGCTTATGGGGGAGAAAAATGAATCATTTATCGGTAACAATTGTAACATTAGGATGCGCTAAAAACTCTGTTGATTCAGATATTATGCAAGATATACTACGTTCAAAAGAATTTCATATCGTAGAAGATTTAAAGGATGCCCAAGTCATTGTAGTCAATACGTGTGGTTTTATTGACTCTGCGAAAGAAGAGTCAATAAACACTATTTTGGATATAGCTGAATACAAGACTACGGGTAAATTACAATATTTAATAGTAACAGGATGCTTAGCGCAAAGGTATAAAGATGAGTTGATGAAAGAAATTCCGGAGATAGATGGAATTGTTGGAACAGGTGATTTTGATAATATACATAAGATAATTTCTGAATGCCATCAGGGATCGCGGCCGGTTTATGTAGGTCATCCAGCTATCTCATATGATCAGTTCACTAATTTCCATGAAAATCGCAAAGCTGGGCCTAGTGCATATGTGAAAATTGCAGAAGGATGCAATAATTTTTGCACTTTTTGCATTATTCCTAAACTTCGTGGAGCTTACCGAAGTAGAACGATTGAATCAATTACACGAGAAGTACAAGCGTTAGCTAAAAATGGAACGAAAGAAATCAATTTAGTTGCTCAAGATTCCAGTTGTTATGGAATAGACATATATGGTGAACCGAAAATAACAGGGTTGCTCTATGCTCTTCAAGAAGTAGAAGGAATTGAATGGATTCGTCTTCTATATGCTTATCCAGGTAACTTTAATGATGATTTAATCCATGCTGTCGCTTCACTTTCTAAGGTATGTAAATATGTAGAATTACCACTGCAACATAGTGAAGACCGAATCTTGAAACTAATGAGACGCCCAGGACTACAAACCAATATTAGGGAGTTGATAGCAAAGATTCGAACACAAATTCCAAACGTTGCCATTCGTACTTCGTTGATAGTTGGTTTCCCAGGTGAGACGATTGAAGATTTTGAATTACTTAAGCAATTTGTACAAGAGATTAAATTTGACCGACTAGGAGTCTTTACTTATTCTTTAGAGGAAGATACTGCTGCTGCAAATTTAACGAACCATATTGAGCAAGATGTTAAAGAACGTCGTGCACATGAAATCATGGAGATTCAGAGGGGTATTACAGAAACTAGAAATTCTAATTTCGTGGGAAAAATTTTACCTATTCTAATCGAAAAATTACATGAAGATGGAACAACATATATCGGTAGGACACCATTTGATGCGCCAGAGATTGATGGTGAAGTATTCGTTACGGGTAAGGAGATAGAAATTGGTAAAATCATACCTGTTACTATTACACATGTAATAGATTACGATTTAGCCGGGGAGGTTTCTAATGTTAAACCTAGCTAACAAAATTACTTTAACTAGAATATTTTTAGTGCCAATTGTCATGTTGTTTATGTTAGTGAAATTTGATTTTGGAAGAGTTTCCATAGTAGGTGTCAGTACATCATTAAGCGAGATTATTGCTGCATTTGTTTTTATATTAGCTGCTAGTACCGATGGTCTTGATGGATACATTGCTAGAAAGAAAAAAATGGTTACGAATTTAGGAAAATTCCTAGATCCTTTAGCAGATAAACTACTAATCTCTGCGGCTTTAATCTCATTAGTAGAAATGGGAAGGTTAGAGGCATATGTTGCAGTTATTATAATTAGTAGAGAATTCGCAGTAACAGGATTAAGACTTGTTGCTGCTGCTGATGGGCAAGTAATTGCTGCGAGTAAGCTTGGGAAAATAAAGACAATTGCTCAGATTGTAGCTGTTGCATTATTAATATTAAATAACTTTCCATTTACGTACATTAATTTACCTTTAGATTTAATCAGTTTATTTTTTGCTGTTATTATCACAATTGTTTCCGGTATAGATTACTTCTATAAAAATCGTCATGTGATTATAAAGAAATCTTAGGTGGAGGGGATTTAGTGAGAGCTGAAATTATTGCTGTAGGGACTGAATTGTTATTAGGTCAAATAGCGAATACCAATGGTCAGTACTTATCGCAAAAGCTTGCAGAAGTTGGGATTGATGTGTATTACCATACTTGCGTTGGTGATAATTTCGATAGAATCATCGAGATTTTAGATATTGCATACAACCGCTCTGACTTAATCATACTCACTGGTGGTTTAGGACCAACGGATGACGATATTACCAAAGATGCAGTTGCTACATATTTGAATCTATCTCTTTTACTCGATGAAGTTTCGGCGCTACAGATTAAACAGTTTTTTTTAGAACGCCAGATACCTATGCCAGAACGAAATCTAAACCAAGCCATGTTACCAGAAGGGTCAATAGCATTAGAAAACTGCAATGGTACAGCTCCAGGTGTTTTTTTAGCTCATAACGAGAAATATATGTTACTGCTTCCTGGTCCGCCTAGGGAATTACAACCTATGTTTAGTAAAGTTGCCATACCAAAACTATTGCAATTTATCCAAAAGGATTCCATCATACATTCATTAACATTACGTTTTTTTGGCGTGGGAGAGTCTCGACTAGTGGATATCATAGATGATATTTTAATATCACAGACGAATCCTACAATTGCTCCACTATGTAGTGATCAAGAAGTTACATTAAGAATCACAGCAAAAGCAGGTAATGTGAAAGAAGCGCAAGAGCTGATTGAACCTGTTCGAGATTTAGTAATAAATCGATTACATGACTATTATTATGGGACTGATGAGCAATCGTTATTATCTCTGGTTCATGCACGATTATTACAACAAGGATATACAATATCAGTTGCTGAGAGTTGTACAGGAGGTCTATTAAGTAATATGCTTTCCACACTTGCAGATAGCTCTCGATATTTCATGCAAGGGTTTGTTTGTTATAGTAATGCAGCAAAAATATCTTTTGGTGTTCCGGAACAATTGATTGAAGAAGCAGGAGCAGTAAGTGCTGAGGTATCAACATATTTGGCAAAACTAGCCAGAGGGAAGCATGATACAAATATTGGCATTGGTATCACTGGTTATGCAGGGCCTACTTCAGATTTTGGAAGAAATGTGGGAGAAGTATTTATAGCTATCGATGCTGATGATTATCAAAAAATACATAAATTCCAGTTTAATGGAAACCGAGATTCTATACGTATGAAAACTGTCAAAACAGTATTATTTCTATTATTGAAACACATGGAAAGTAAGGGTGAATAAATTGGGTATTAAATTTGAAGAACTAGGTATTGATACGAAAATTTTAAAATCATTAAGTGATATGGGGTTCGAAGAACCGACACCGATACAAGAGGAATGTGTTCCAATTGTATTACAGGGGCATGATGTAATAGGCCAAGCTCAGACAGGAACAGGGAAAACAGCTGCTTTTGGAATCCCTCTGATTCAAAAGGTGGAGGAAAATAATAAAAATGTACAAGCATTAGTTCTGACACCTACAAGAGAACTAGCTATTCAAGTTGCAGGGGAATTAAGAAAAATAGGTAAACTTAAACAGATTAAACCGTTGCCGATTTATGGTGGACAACATATTACGCATCAAATTCGTGCTTTGAATCAAGGAGCTCAAATTGTCATAGGGACACCAGGACGCATTTTAGATCATTTGCGCAGAAAAACATTAAAGCTTGATGCAGTCAAAACAATCATATTAGATGAAGCAGATGAGATGCTAGACATGGGGTTTGTCGATGACATTGAGAGCATTGTTTCTTCTGCTCCTAGAGAACGTCAAACTTTATTATTCTCAGCTACTATGCCATATGAAATAAAAAAATTATCGACTAGATATATGAAGTCACCAAAGAATATTGCTATCGCTAAGGGTGATGTGTCAGTACCACTAATTCAACAGTTCTATTACAAAGTATTAGAACGCGACAAATTTGATAGTTTCTGCCGTATTCTCGATCAAGAAGAGATTGGATTAGGAATAGTTTTTTGCCGTACTAAGAAAGGTGTGGACGAATTAACTGATTCTTTACAAGATCGAGGATATCTAGCAGAGGGATTGCATGGAGACTTATCTCAGCCGCAACGTGACAAAGTAATGCAGAAATTCAGAGAAGCATCGATAGAATTATTGATTGCTACAGACGTAGCCGCCAGAGGAATTGATGTAGAAAATGTAAGCCATGTATTTAACTATGATATCCCGCAGGACCCTGAGTCGTATGTACATCGTGTAGGTCGTACAGGAAGAGCTGGAAAAAAAGGTATAGCGATCACATTAGTGACTCCACGAGAGATTAAACAACTAGTAGCTATTCAAAAGCAAACAAAAGTAAACCTAAATGTGAAAGATGTACCATCTTTAGAAGAAGTGGCAAAAAGAATGAAAGAACAGTGGAAAGACAAGGTTACGGAAGCAGTAGAAAGTTCACAGTTATTAGAATATGAAACTGCTCTTCAAGATCTATTTGCTAAATATGGTGCAGAGTCTGTTGCCGCGGCAGCGATGAAAATAGCAGTCGATACATCATTCGCCAAACAAGATGTTCATACATATGATTTTGGTGATACTGGAAGCGCCAAAGGGATGGTTCGATTCTTTATTAATGTCGGGAAGAATGGAGAGTTCACACCGAAAATAGTCATGGATATTCTCCAAGAGCATGCAGGAATCGCTTCCTCTACGATAGGGAAAATCAATATTTTTGACCGTTTTACATTTGTTGAAGTAGCTGAGGCGCAAGCCCCATTTGTTTATGAGGCATTCCAAAACACGCGCGTCAATGGAAAAAGAATTAATGTTGAACCTGCAAAGCCGAGGGTATAAGAATATTTTTAAAAAGTGCTAATTAGCACTTTTTTTTTATAATTGAATCGTGTACAATAGAGTAAATCGAACTTCTGTTCTTTTTATATGCTAAAAAATGGCTGGGGAGGATTTTATTATGAGTGATCGTAAGCAAGCGTTGGAGATGGCTTTGAAACAAATAGAGAAACAATTCGGAAAAGGTTCTATCATGAAATTAGGGGAATCCACATCAAATATAGTAGAAACTAGTTCTTCAGGTGCATTAGCGTTAGATATTGCGTTAGGAATAGGAGGATATCCAAAAGGTCGAATCATCGAAATTTTTGGACCAGAATCTTCGGGTAAAACAACAGTCGCTTTACATGCAATTGCGGAAATTCAAAGTAAGGGTGGACAAGCAGCATTTATAGATGCGGAACATGCACTAGATCCCTTATACGCTAAAAATTTAGGTGTAAATACGGATGAATTATTACTTTCTCAACCTGATACAGGTGAGCAAGCACTTGAGATTGCTGAAGCATTAGTGAGAAGTGGGGCTGTTGAAATTCTTGTTATTGACTCAGTAGCAGCTTTGGTTCCTAGAGCGGAAATAGAAGGAGAAATGGGTGATTCACATGTTGGTTTACAAGCAAGACTTATGTCACAAGCTTTACGTAAGCTTTCTGGTGCAATTAGTAAATCCAAAACAATTGCGATTTTTATTAACCAAATTCGCGAAAAAGTTGGTATTATGTTTGGAAATCCAGAGGTAACTCCGGGAGGACGCGCTTTAAAATTCTATTCTAGTGTAAGATTAGATGTAAGAAAAACAGAGTCTATTAAACAAGGAAACGATATCGTAGGAAATCGAGTGAAGATTAAAGTAGTAAAAAACAAGGTAGCACCTCCATTTAAACAAGCGGATGTGGATATCATGTATGGTGAGGGAATCTCAAGAGAAGGAAGTATATTAGACATTGGAACAGAGCTAGATATAGTGAATAAGAGTGGTGCGTGGTATTCTTTCGAAAGCGAAAGATTAGGGCAAGGAAGAGAAAACGCCAAGATATATCTAAAGGAAAACGACAATATAGCGAAGAAAATTGATCAAAGAATTAGAGACTATTATCAGCTACATAAAGAGGCTGCGAAATCAATAAATGAAGAAACTATAGCAGAATAATCAAAATAAGATGATATGTATCATATTTCTTGACAAGTAATAGCACAAATAATACAATGAAATTGCGTATTTCTGTTTCGTGTAAAATTGTGAAATTTTGGTTTTACTGTTAAATTAGAGACTTTATTCTTTTTCTGTTGGCTTTGTTTTAATAGACATGTGGCCTTCTGGTAATATATTATCAGAAGGAGGTTAGACCTGATGGGGGAAATATCCATTGGAGTAGGTCTAATAGTCCTTATTGCAGTAAGTGTTATAGCATTTGTTATAGGTTTTTTTGTGAGAAAGTCAATAGCCGAAGCAAAAATATCGAGTGCTGAAGAAGCAGCTCGTAATATTGTGGAAAGTGCTAAAAAAGAAGTAGAAGCATCTAAGAAGGAAGCAATATTAGAAGCTAAAGATGAAGCTCATAAAATTCGTACAGAAGCTGAACGTGATTTACGTGAAAGAAGAAAAGAACTTGATCGACTAGAACGTAGAATATTGCAAAAAGAGGAATCATTAGACCGAAAAGTAGAGCAAGTAGAGCGAAAAGAAGAATCGCTTGTTGGAAAAGAACGGAAGATTACTGAACTAGAAGAAAAAATACAAGAAAAACTAGACGAACAAGTAGCAGAACTTGAACGCATTTCAGGACTAAACCAAAAAGAAGCGAAAGAAATTATCCTTAATAAGGTAGAAAATGAAGTTCGTTATGAAACTGCATTAATGATTAAAGAAATTGAATACCAGGCGAAAGAGGAAGCTGACAAACGCGCGCGAGAAGTTATTTCGATAGCTATTCAAAGATGTGCAGCAGATCACGTAGCAGAAACAACGGTATCAGTTGTAGCACTTCCTAATGATGAGATGAAAGGTCGAATCATTGGACGGGAAGGTCGCAATATTAGAACACTTGAAGCCCTGACAGGAATAGATTTAATTATCGACGATACACCAGAAGCTGTAATTCTTTCAGGTTTTGAACCGATTCGACGTGAAGTTGCTCGAGTTGCTTTAGAGAAACTTGTAGCAGATGGAAGAATTCACCCAGCTAGAATTGAAGAGATGGTTGAGAAAGCTCGTAAAGAAGTAGATGAACGTATCCGTGAAGAAGGAGAGCAAGCAACCTTTGACACAGGTGTTCATGGACTGCATCCTGAGCTAATTAAACTATTAGGAAGACTAAAATTCCGTACAAGCTATGGACAAAATGTATTAAAGCATTCAACGGAAGTAGCACATCTTGCTGGCTTAATGGCAGCAGAGCTAGGTGTTGATGTAAAGCTAGCAAAACGTGCAGGACTTTTACACGACATTGGTAAGGCTATTGATCACGAAACTGAAGGTTCACATGTTGAAATCGGAATCGATATCGCGAAAAGGTACAACGAACCTAAGGAAGTCATTAATAGTATCGCTTCACATCATGGTGAATTTGAAGCAGAAAGTATTACGGCAGTATTAGTAACTGCTGCGGATGCTTTATCTGCTGCAAGACCAGGAGCTAGACGTGAAACACTTGAATCATATATTAAACGACTTGAGAAATTAGAGGCAATTGCTGATAATGTAGATGGCGTTGAAAAATCTTACGCGATTCAAGCAGGACGTGAGTTAAGAATTATTGTCCGTCCAGAACGTATAGACGATGTTGAGTCGGTTACAGTAGCTCGAGAAATTAAGAAGAGAGTTGAAGCTGAACTAGATTATCCAGGGCAGATTAAAATTACGGTCATACGCGAAACACGAGCAGTAGAATATGCAAAATAAAGTGGCCTAGGTCACTTTATTTTTTATTCTTTGCTTCTTTTCAGGAAGTATTCTCAAATGACAATTGTGCTTTTAGAATGATAAGATTAAATATAGGAATCATTGAAAGAGCAAACATGAATACTTTAAGATGTATAGTAGAGTGTAGAAAGAGGTATCTTGTGAAAATTTTATTCTTAGGCGATGTTGTCGGTAATGTTGGTATTCAAGTGATTAGGGATTATTTGTCTGTTGCGAAAGATAAATATCAACCAAATCTTATTATTGCAAACGGTGAAAATGCAGCGATTAACGGTAAAGGTATTACTAAGAAAGCTGCTATGAGCCTATACGACTTAGGCATTGATATTTTGACGATGGGAAATCATGTTTGGGACCAAAATGAAATCTATGATTTATTCGTATCCCACCCCAATCGAATTATTAGACCAGCAAACTATCCTAAATCATCACCAGGGCAATCCTATGTAACGATTAAATGTGGTGTGAAAAATGTAACAATTATTAATATTAGTGGTCAGACATTTATGGATTCATTAAATTGTCCATTTCACGCTATTGACGAAATTTTAGAGCAAATTCCTAAAGATCATTATGTTGTTGTAGACTTTCATGCGGAAGCCACTTCTGAAAAACTAGCGATGGGGCATTATCTGACTGGTAGAGTTACAGCAGTATTAGGCACTCACACGCATGTTCAGACAAGCGATGCGCAAATCTTAAATAAACAAACAGCTTATATTACAGATGTTGGAATGGTAGGATGCAGCTCTGGGGTTTTGGGCATGAGCCAAGACTCAGTAATCAAACGTTTCACTACAAAATTACCTGTAAAATTAGAGATTATACAGAATACTGATTCGTGGCAGTTTTCTGCTGTACTGATTGAAACTGAAAGTAATAGTATCAAGGCTAAATCGATACATCAGATTTTAGAGCGCTCATAGTATCTATAATATTTGTAAAATTCTAACGATTGTATATATTTGAATAACGTAAGAAGGAATAGTTGGTAATTTCATAGAATATACATTTAAATGGTAGATATTTTACACACTAGAGGAGGTTCTAATTTATGGAGGTATTAAAAGTTTCAGCAAAATCAAATCCTAATTCAGTGGCAGGTGCTCTAGCAGGCGTATTAAGGGAAAGCGGAACTGCAGAGTTACAAGCAATCGGTGCTGGTGCCATTAATCAAGCAGTGAAAGCAGTAGCTATTGCGAGAGGGTTTGTTGCACCTAGTGGAGTTGACCTTGTATGTATTCCCGCGTTTACTGATATAATGATCGATGGGGAAGAAAGAACAGCTATAAAACTTATTGTAGAACCTAGGTAAAATATCAATAGGACCTGTATTTATTCGAAATGAATAGACAGGTTCTTTTATTTTATATGGAAATTCTATATGGAAAATTAAAAAGATGGGGTGAGTTCTTTGAAAATTGCTGATGGACATTGTGATTATCTTTACCAAAAATCTAGAAAACAGCCGACAGTAATTTCCTATTCAACTCTAAAACAATCTCGTGTCAATATACAAAATTTTGCCTTGTTTGCTAGTAAACAAGGTGGTTCCATAGAGTCATCAGAAAAGATATTGCAAGAATATCAAAAACAAATACAGATATTTAAAGATGATTTCATAAATCGAACGGATTGTGTATTCATAAAATCTAAGAATGATTTTGATAACAATAGTGTATTACATGTTCTTCTTTCGCTAGAAGGTTGTGACATACTTGCATATTCTAGTGATTTCTTCGATCAACTTTGGAACTTAGGTGCCAGGATTTTTGGTTTAACCTGGAACCACGATAATGCTTTTGCTACTTGTTGTCATACGAAAAAAAACACTGGGTTAACGTTTAAGGGTATTGAATTTATGCATAAATTAAGTAAGAATCATGCGATTGTCGATGTATCACACTTATCCGAGCAGTCATTTTGGGATATAATAGCACTCAATGAGAGTCAACCAACAATCATTGCGAGTCACTCGAATAGCAAGACTGTGTGTAATCATGTTCGAAACTTATCGGATGGACAAATTAAAGCAATCATTTCAAGTGGCGGAGTTATAGGAATAAATTATGTGCCAGAATTTCTAAATGAAGAGAAAGAAAAAGCCACTATGGATGATGTGATTCGTCACATAGATACTATAATTAAACACGGTGGAGAAAACGTGGTTGCTTTAGGCTCTGATTTTGATGGTGCTGCATTGATAAAAGAACTAAATTCGCCACATTCTTTACAAATCTTATCTTATAGGCTTAACAAGGAGTTTGGCGATAAGATAGCGAATAAAGTTATGTTTGAAAACTGGAAGAATTTTTTGTTGGATAGATTACCTTAAAAGAAAAGGAGTTTATAGATGATAGATTTACATATTCATACCACAAGTTCCGATGGAACACGTACTCCTAAAAATACAATTATCGAAGCATATGAAAAAAAAATTCAAGCTATTTCTATTACTGATCATGATACAACAGAAGGTTTCTCGGAGGCTGTTACGTTTGCTGAAGAATTTAACATTGAACTAATTCCTGGTGTAGAGATTAGCGCTTTTTACGGGACGCAAGAGATTCATATTCTTGGTTATTATATTGATGTAAAGAACAAGCCCTTGCAAGCAGAATTAGAAGTAATTAAACAATCAAGATCCAATAGAGCAATACAAATGGTCACACTATTAAATAAATATAACTACGACATTAGTATACAAGAAGTAATGGAAGAGGCGAAGACTGGTACAATTGGCAGACCGCATATTGCTAGATGTTTAGTGCAGAAAGGGTATTATCGGTCTACAGATGAGGTATTCCACAATCTATTATCACGTGGGAAAAAAGCATATGTCGAAAGATATAAACTATCGATTCAAGACGCTATAGAGTTGATTAGTAGTGCCGGCGGAATTTCAGTAGTTGCACATCCTGGATTATACAAATCACCACTAGACTGGACACAACTAATAAAGTATGGAATTTCTGGAGTTGAAGCATTTCATAGTAAACATGATAGAGCAACTTCCAAAAAATATAAAGATATAGCAACTAAACATGGTTTAATTGTGACAAGTGGATCTGACTGCCATGGAAATGGAGAGGCGTCAATACTTGGAACAACTGAAGGTGAATATTCTATAATTGAGAATATGAAAGCATTACTACCAACAGTTTAAAAAGAATTGTAAAATAAAGAATAAAAAAATGAAAATTTTTATTAAGCTTGTTCTATAATAAGTAATCCCTCATATACTTTAAGCGAATAGGATTTCGCGCTAAGGAGGGTTTTATTGTGGAAAAGATCGATATTTTTAAAGATATTGCAGAGAGAACAGGTGGAGATGTTTATCTTGGAGTTGTAGGTCCAGTGCGTACAGGAAAATCAACTTTCATAAAAAAGTTCATGGAATTGCTCGTGCTGCCTAAAATTGACAATCCGTCACAGCGTCAAAGAGCACAAGATGAACTACCTCAAAGTTCAGCAGGAAAAACAATCATGACAACAGAACCAAAATTCATTCCAAACAATGCTATTACCATTGAAGTTGAAGAAAATTTAAACATCAATGTTAGGGTAGTTGACTGCGTGGGTTATGCAGTAGAAGGTGCTAAAGGTTATGAAGATGATGAAGGAAATCCACGCATGACAAATACACCATGGTATGACGATCCAATTCCGTTTCATGAAGCTGCTGAAATTGGAACTCGCAAAGTTATTGCAGAGCATGCAACGCTTGGTGTTGTAATCACAACAGATGGAACAATTGCAGACATCGCTAGAGAAAATTACATCGATGCTGAGGAACGTGTAGTTCAAGAACTAAAAGAAGTTGGCAAACCGTTTGTAATGATTGTGAATTCTATCAAGCCATTAAGTGAAGAAACACAGGCTCTAGCAAGTGAATTAAAAGAGAAATATGACATCCCAGTATTAGCGATGAGTTGTGCTATGATGGATTCACAAGATGTATACAAAACATTAAAAGAGGTATTATTCGAGTTCCCTGTTACAGAAGTAAATGTGAACTTACCGAGTTGGGTTATGGTTTTAGATAATGATCACTGGTTAAGAAGTAAATTTGAGAATTGCGTAAGTAATTCTTTGAATGATATTAAACGCATACGTGATGTGGATCGAGTAGTATGCGCATTATCTGAAGAAGAGTTCGTTGAAAAAGCGAACCTATCGAATCTACAAATGGGGCAAGGCTCAGTTGATATTGATTTATTTGCACCTGATGAGTTATATGATCAAGTTCTTACTGAGATTGTCGGAGTTGAAATACAGGGTAAAGACCATCTAATGAAATTAATGAAAGACTTAACATTTGCTAAAAAAGAGTATGACCAAATTGCTGGTGCACTAGCGATGGTGAAATCAACAGGTTATGGTGTTGCATCTCCAAGAATTGAGGATATGCAATTGCAAGAACCAGAATTGATTCGCCAGGGGTCTAGATTTGGTGTTCGCCTAAAAGCGACTGCACCAAGTATTCATATGATTAAGATTAATGTAGAGTCAGAATTTGCTCCAATCATTGGCTCTGAAAAGCAAAGTGAAGAACTCGTAAGATACCTAATGCAAGACTTTGAGGAAAACCCACTCAAAATATGGCAATCCGATATATTTGGTAGATCACTTGCTGATGTGGTTAAGGAAGGTATATCTGCAAAGCTATCACTTATGCCGGAAAATGCAAGATATAAGTTTAAAGATACCCTAGAAAGAATCATCAACGAAGGTAGCGGTGGCCTCATAGCTATCATATTGTAATAAGTCTAAAGAAGCACAAAAAAAGTGCTTCTTTTTTTATTTGTTAGGAGAAAAGTAATGAATTTAAGCTTTAAAATAGTAAAATGTTGAAATAATACTACTCTATGGTATAATCAGTCTTGATTTTAGTAGTCGCTAATAGGGGTTACTATTATATAACGAAAATATAAGAAGGAGGTGAACTCATGAACAAAACAGAATTAGTTGCAAAAGTAGCAGAAATGACGAATTTAACTAAAAAAGATGCGGGTAAAGCTGTTGAAGCGACATTAGACGCAATCTCTGAAGCATTAACGAATAATGATAAAGTTCAATTAATAGGTTTCGGAAACTTTGAAGTAAGAGAACGTGCTGCTAGAAAGGGCCGTAATCCACAAACTGGGACTGAAATTGAAATTCCTGCGAGTAAAGTTCCTGCTTTTAAGCCTGGGAAAGCATTAAAAGACGCGGTAAACTAGTATTTACATAACTTTGCTTTTATATATTTTTATAGAATAGGATATCGAAAAGATATCCTATTTTTATTTCCCTATTTCACTTTTTCAATTATTCAAGGTATACTATTGCATATCGCAATAAGCAGGAGGATTTTATGACTAATTTTGATCATGATAAAATTGTGAAGGCAGTAACAATGATTCTAGAAGCAATCGGTGAAGACCCAACAAGAGAAGGTCTCCAAGATACTCCTAAGAGAGTCGCAAAGATGTATGAAGAAGTATTTGCAGGGATTCATGAAGATCCGGCTAGCCCATTGGGGACTATATTTAATGAAAATCATGGGGAATTAGTGATTGTTAAAGATATTCCATTTCATTCAATGTGTGAACATCACCTAGTCCCATTCTTTGGAGTTGCCCATGTTGCGTACATTCCCTCTGACGGAAAGGTAACTGGATTAAGCAAATTAGCTCGTGTCATTGATATAGTTACTAAGAGACCTCAACTTCAAGAGCGAATTACTACTACTGTAGCTGAAGTTATAGTAGAAAAGTTAAATCCACTAGGTGTTGCCGTAGTGATTGAGGCTGAGCATATGTGTATGACTATGAGAGGTATAAAAAAACCTGGATCAAAAACTATCACGTCTGCCGTACGTGGAATTTTTGAAAATGATATTGCATTACGTGCAGAAGCATTTAGTTTAATCAAGGGTTAGTTATAAAGATCTCTATATTTTACTTTTAAATGGGGGTATAATGATGAAATTTGTAAGGTTTAAAATCAATCAATCGATTCGTTATGGCATATTAGAAGATGATATGGTTCGTGAAATTGATAGTGACTTTCTAGCTGAATATGAACTTACAAATGCTTATTATAAATTGCAAGAAGTCAAGTTATTAGCGCCAGTTATACCTTCAAAATTAATAGCTGTAGGAATTAACTATCAGGATCACGCGGCCGAACTTCAATTTACTACTCCAAAAGAGCCGCTAATATTCCTAAAACCTAGTTCAGCGATTATTGGTTATGGACAGGAGATTAATCAACCCGAAACAGCTAGTCGTATTGATTATGAAGGGGAATTAGCAATTGTAATTGGCGAGGTTGCAAAGAATATTAGACAAGAGGATGCGAGAAGATATATTCTTGGGGCAACCATTTGCAACGATGTGACGGCGCGCGATTTACAAAAGCTAGACAATCAATGGACCAGATGTAAGGGGTTTGATACATTTGCACCTCTTGGACCTTGGATTGTCACAGATTTAGATTATGATAATTTGTCCATCGTAACGAGGCTAAATGGGAAGCAAGTACAATCTTCAAATACAAGTAATATGGTACATAACACAAATCGATTAGTTTCCTATATTTCTTCTATCATGACATTGTACCCTGGAGATGTAATTATCACGGGAACGCCTTCTGGTATTGGACCAATGAAACATGGTGATATAGTAGAAATTGAAATCGAAGGCATTGGAATTTTAAGAAATTCTTTTACAGCATTAGTATAGGAGATTTACATGACGAGAAGAAAAACAACACATATCAACGAGTCATTTACATGTGAAAATTGCGGATTTGAAGTACCACCAATTAAAGGTGGTGGCTGCAGAAATCATTGTCCTAGTTGTCTTGTTTCGAAACATCTAGATAATGTGCCAGGAGATAGAGAAAGTGCATGTAAAAGTTTAATGGACCCAGTGGACATAGAATATAAGAGCCATAAGGGATATATGATACTACATAAATGTCGTGCATGTGGTATGGTAAAGTATAACAAGGCTGCACTAGATACATTAGAATCGCCTGATTGTTTGGATGAGATCTTAAAAATAATGAAAAATAAATCGATCACCTAACAATTATTTTTACAACTCAACATATGATAATAATACAAATATGTTGGGAAGTGTGGTTTATGGACGCCGGCCATACAATAGATATAGTAAATTCACAAAGTGTAACATTTATAGCGATTGTCAGTGCATTAGTCCAATTAAGTAAACGGTATATTAATCCTTATTATGCGCCTTTAGTATCAATTGTATTTGGGTTACTCATTTCAATAGGTTTTTATTATAGTGGCATAGATACAAGTGATAACTGGTTTATTGCTATAGTACGTGGTATAATAATTGGACTATCAGCAAGTGGGCTTTATTCAAATATTAACATGACACAAAAGCGAACGAAGAAAACTTAGAGTATGGAGAGTGTAGCATGGCAGATCATAATAGCAGTGAATATTTTGTAATAAAAGCGCTAGAAAACGGAGTAAACGTAATAGGATTAACAAGAGGTCATGACACAAGATTTCATCATTCTGAGAAATTAGATAAAGGCGAAGTAATGATTGCTCAATTTACTGAGCATACATCCGCTGTTAAAGTTAGGGGTAAGGCAGTAATTCAAACGAAATTTGGTTTACTATATACAACAGACAAGGAAGTGTAGGAATAGCCTGCGCTTTTTTTTCATAAAATGGGGCATAAGGAGGTTTTACATTATGCTCGAGTTCGGAAGAGGGATATTTACCGCATGTGTCATTTCTACGTTTATATTGCTTTTAGTATCTTTTTACCCAATTGGAAATGATGAGTTTACGTTACAGACAGCTACTCCAGTTGTTAAACAGAATGATAGCACTATTCAAGATAAAGAAAAGATAAAAAGCATAATTGGGAACATAGATATAGATCAAACAATCAATAAAATTATTCTCGAAAATGAGGATACAATGGATGTGTATATGAACCTATTAGATGATCCCTCTGATTATGGGTTAATGGATAGTTATAAATTGTCGGATGCCGTATTCAGAGATTTCTCACAAATTAATGCCATTCGATTTTATATGTATAAAAATAATAAGCCTATTCTTTTAGTGAATACGAATAAAACCACCTTTTTTAATGAGTCAAAGAACCTTAATGCGTCTGGAGAATATTTTAAAAATATTCAAAAAGTGTTTTCATACACACTGATTCAAGAGTAATGAAACATATTACTTTCTAGTATACAGTTTGTGCAATTGTATAAAATAATAATGATGATATAGGGGGGATTATTATGATAGAAGCTGATTTATTGAAAAAAGTTGTACAAGAAGCTTTAAAGAACGGTGGAGAATTTGCAGAAGCATACTTTGAACATAAAATAAGACAAGCTATCACTTGTGAAGATGGTAAAATAGAGAGAATTATTTCTGGTTTTGATTTAGGTGTTGGTATTCGCGTCATAGATAAGGATACCATATCTTATGCATTCTCGGATGATATTAGCGAAGAAGCCCTGCTAGAGGCCGCTAGAGTAGCAGGAAGTGCAGCGAAAAATAAAATTAATCATGCAATTAACTTGAATAAATATCACTTTGATAAGATACATAACATTAAAATCAGGCCTGAAACTATTGAAAAGCGCGACAAGGTAAATTGGGTACTACAAGCAGATCAAGCTGCGAGAAAATATAGTCCTTATATTTCACAAGTAATGGTCGGCTACACAGACTCTATTCAGAACATAAAAATCGTAAATTCGAATGGTTTATTCGCTGAAGATGAAAGAATTCATACAAGATTAAGTGTTCAATCTGTTGCAATGAAAGATGGTATCATGCAAACAGGTTATTATGGTCCGGGTCAAATGATTGGCAGTGAACTATTTGATACAGTTTCCCCAGAGAGTGTAGGTATAGAAGCGGCACGTATTGCAGTTACGATGTTAGATGCAAGTCCCGCTCCATCGGGCAGCCTACCTGTTGTTATTTCAAATGGATTTGGAGGGGTTTTGTTTCATGAAGCTTGCGGTCATCCACTAGAGGCGGATGCCATTCAAAAAGGAACCAGTGTATATAAAGATTTAGTGGGCAAACAGGTGGCCTCTCCATTAATAACAGCCATCGATAGTTCTCTAATCGTAAATGGTTGGGGGTCATACCATATAGATGATGAGGGTCATCCCGCACAATCAAATGTTTTAATTAAAGATGGAATCCTACAAGATTACATGTACGATTATAAGCGTGCATTAGTAGAAGGTCGAAAATCCACTGGTAATGGTCGAAGAATGTCATATCAGCATATTCCAATCCCTCGTATGACAAATACTTATATTGATAGAGGGAATTCAAATCCTCAAGATATTATTAGTACTACAAAGGAAGGTTTTTTTGCGAAACGCCTTAGTGGAGGACAGGTGAATCCTGCTACAGGAGATTTTACCTTTGTGGTATCTGAGGGTTATATGATTCGTAATGGTCAGATTGCTGAACCTGTAAGGGGAGCCACTCTAATAGGCAACGGTCCAGAGGTATTAAAGAAAATTGATATGGTTGGAAACGATCTTGAGCTTGCTCCAGGGATGTGTGGTAAAAGCGGACAAAATGTACCCGCTGGTGTTGGTCAGCCTACTTTACGTATAAGTGAGTGTACTATAGGCGGAACTGAAATCAAAGGGGGGAAGTAATGTGAGTAATAATTGGAACCAATGGATAGAATATGCGTTGCAAAAAGGAGCAGAAGAAGTCGAAATCATTTATGAGCACTCTGCGACGAACAACATAAAAGTATATGAACAAAAAGTAGAAGCATTAACGTCAGCGACTTCTAAAGGGGTCGGTATACGTGTGTTTATAAAAAAAGGTATGGGTTTTGCTTATACATCTGATTTAACAACTGAAACGATCCAAAAAGTAGTGGAAGAAGCGATTGAAAATGCAACAATTTGTCCACCAGATGAGTTTAATGGATTGCCAGAGAAGCAAAATTACCAAAGTATTGAAGCTATATATCATGAAAATTATAAAGAAATCAGTATGGAGCAAAAGATTAAGTTCCTAATGGATTTAGAAAAACAAGCAAAGGATTACGACTCAGAAATTACAAAAGTAGTACAGGCTTCCTTTGCAGATCAAGTGACCAGCATTCAATTACTTAACTCGAAAGGGTTTGATGGTAGTTTTAAAAGTAACTACTGTTATGGAGGAGTATATGTAGCCGCTGAGCGTGTCGGGGAAATGCAGACAGGGGGAGGTATGACCTTTAGTCGTAACTTTCATCAATTAGACCCTGATATTGCAGTACAAGAAGCATGTGATACGGCACTAATTTTACTTGGTGGTAAGAAAATCAAGTCACAAAAAGCAAATATTGTATTTGATAAAAAAGTTGGTATGATGTTTATGTACATCTTAGCAAATTCGTTATCCGCGGATGCTGTACAAAAAGGAAGATCGCTTTTTAAAGATAAAAAGAACCAATATATAGCTAGTCCGTTAGTTTCGATTATTGATGATGGATTGTATGAAAAGGGATTGGCTACTTCACCATTTGATGGAGAAGGAGTACCTTCTAGTACGACACATCTCATCCAAAATGGTGTGTTAAAAGACTATATGTATGACACGTATACTGCTAGAAAAGATAAAGTGAGGTCTACAGGGAATGCTTCGAGATCATATAGATCTACACCATCTCTTTCAACGACAAATTTCTACTTAGAAAATGGAACTTCATCGAAACAGGATATTATTGGATCTGTGAAAAATGGATTTTATGTCATGGAAGTTTCAGGACTAGTAACAGGTGGTGCGAATCCAATTACAGGAGACTTCTCTGTTGGTGCTACAGGTAGATGGATAGAAAATGGGGAATTCACAACATCTGTTCGAGAAGTGACCATAGCAGGTAATATAATATCGATGTTAAAGGATATTGAGATGGTTGGTAACGATATGGAAATCATTCCGATTATGGGTTCCTTCGGATGCCCAACCATCAAAGTAAATGAATTAGCCATTAGTGGAATGTAAGAATGATTTTCTTAATACGAATTATATTATAATTGTAAAAAGAGTCTATACTAAAACTAGACTCTTTTTACTTGTTGGCAAATTATTTTAATGGTGGTATAGTTAAATTTAGGTTTTTCTCTTGAAATCAAATGAAGATACGTATTGGAGGAGTATGCGTGCAAGTAGTACAAGGCATCATACAAAAACACATGGATGAAGTACAGCAATCGTTCATATATCAAAGTAAAAATGACTTGTTAGATCAATATATAGAATATAAAAATGCGGATGATTACAAGGCTATTTTAATTCATCTCATGTTACAGTCAAGTGGATTACCGATGAAACAAATACACACGTTATGCATAGCAAGTGAACTTGTTGATTCTGGTATTAAGACACATGAAAAAATCGAAGCAGTTCATCAGGCGGAGATTACAAAACGACAATTAACAGTATTAGCAGGAGACTTTTATAGTAGTAAATACTATAAAATATTGGCAGATCATAATCTAATTCCTGCAATAAAGATTCTTGCTAAAGCGATTCAGGAAATTAATGAAGCAAAAATGAGTAGACACTACGCCAATATTCAAGATATTACACCTAGCGTGTATATAGCTTGGCTTGAAAAGATACATGCCTCTATCTTAGGACACTTAGTAGATGAATATGCTATCGAAAGAGATATTTGGTATGAAATATGCTCAAATGTATCGTTAGTTCAAGCTTTGCTGGAAGAGCAAGTACAAATGGTTCCCACTTATAATGGAGTGTTATCTTTTAAAATAGTACTGTTATATCAAAAATTAAATACTGAAGAAAAAAACGAATTTTCTAATATCCTAAATAATAAGGAAAAACTCACAGCAGTTTTAGTCAAATATAACATACAAGCAATTATTAATCATTACGCGGAACAGTTCTCCAATCGCGCAATACAATGCATTGACCAATTGCAAACGAAGTTTGTAAAAGATGAAGTTCGCAAGTGCGTGAATCAATTATTTCAACATACAATGAATCATTCGTTAGCACATGAATAGGAGGTAGCTAGATGCAGCAACAGAAAAAAGAAGAGCTGGTCCATTCAGTGTTCTCTTCAATAGCAAGTAAATACGATATTATGAATACGATATTAAGCTTTAATCGCCATAAGGCTTGGCGAAAGTTCACAATGGGAAAAATGAATGTTAAAAAGGGCCAAAGTGCTATTGATTTATGTACTGGAACCGGAGATTGGGCTTTATCATTAGCGCAATCCGTTGGGAGTCAAGGTAGAATCGTAGGGCTTGATTTTTGTGAGAGTATGCTGGATGTTGCAGAAAAGAAAATTGCGGAAAGTAAGTATCGCGATGTTATAGAATTAATTCACGGTAATGCAATGGAAATCCCATTTGATGATAATTCTTTTGATTTCGCAACTATAGGCTTTGCATTACGGAACGTTCCTGATATTAAACAAGTTTTATCAGAGATGCAAAGAGTTGTAAAACCAGGTGGAAAAGTTGTATCTCTAGAGTTATCAAAACCAACTTGGCCACCTTTTCGATCCCTATATTACTTGTACTTTAATCATTTATTACCAATTATGGGCAAGTTAGCTGTGGGGAAAGCAGAACCTTATCAATGGTTACCAGAATCTCTGAAAAACTTTCCTGATCATATACAGCTTAAAAATATATTTGAAGAATTAAATATGGATACGGAAGTATATCAACTGACTGGTGGAATTGTAGCACTACACATTGGAACTAAGCGTAATAATATCATTGAAGAGAAAGAGGATTTCAATGTATAAAAAAGTTAAAGATATTTTAAATATGATTAAGTTTGAACATACAATTTTTGCTCTACCATTTGCTTTTATCGGTGCTTTTATTGGTAGTATTATTACATATGGAGAAATCCCTTCTATCTATACGATTTTTTGGATTACAGTTGCTATGGTGGGTGCTAGAAGTGCTGCGATGGCACTAAACCGTCTCATTGATCGGTCGATTGATGCGGTGAATCCTAGAACAGCGAACAGAGAAATTCCAGCAGGTAAAATATCTGTTCGTGATGTGTTAATATTTACAGTGATTTCTTTTGCTATTTTGTTTTTTGCGGCGTATCAGTTAAATTCATTAGCGATAAAACTTTTACCTATTGCTGTTTTTGTATTAGTATTATATTCGTATACTAAGCGATTCACATGGCTTTGCCATGTAGTGTTAGGCGCTGCTATTGGACTAGCCCCGCTAGGTGGTTGGGTAGGAGCTACCGGAACATTACCAGCGGAGGCATGGATTATTTTTGTAACTGTAACCCTTTGGACAGCAGGGTTTGATATTATTTATGCTTGCCAAGACTTCGAGTTTGATAAAATGAGAAAACTACATAGTATACCCGTAAGATTTGGTATTAAAAAGGCACTATTATCTGCACGAATTATGCATGGAATAACAGCAATATTATTATTTAGCTGGCTTCTTGTGTACCCGCTAAGTTGGTGGTACGCAATTGGAGCTTTTATTGCGAATTTAATTCTTCATTATGAGCATACTTTAGTGAAACATGATGATTTATCGAAATTAAATACAGCTTTCTTCACTATGAATGGAATCTTAAGTGTTGTAGTCTTTACTTTTACACTGCTTGATATCTTACTATAGAAAATTGGTGGTAGATTTGAAACAACGGAAAATAGTAGTTGGGATTACTGGTGCTAGTGGAAGTATCTATGCTATTGAGTTAATCAAATTTTTACTTCAAAATAATATTGAAATTCATCTCCTCGTTACAGACGCTGGACGTTTGGTAATTGGGCATGAACTCTTACACTTTAATTCGAAAGAGCTAATGGGTAAGAATATAACAGATTTGCTCACACAGCTAAAGATTGATACAGAAGATCATAATTTGAATATTCATGAGATGAATGATTTTGCCGCTTGTATTGCGAGTGGCTCTTATTTCATAGATGGTATGGTAATTTTACCGTGTACGATGGGGACATTATCAGCTATTGCTAATGGTGCATCAAAAAACTTATTAGAAAGAGTAGCGGATACAGCTTTGAAAGAGGGCAGAAAACTTATCATAGTTCCACGAGAGACTCCTCTGAATCGCATCCACTTGAAAAATATGCTATCGGTTGTTGACGCAGGGGCAACTATTTTACCAGCTATGCCAGCCTTTTATCATCAGCCACAGTCAATAAAAGATATTGTCTTGTTTTTGGTAGGAAAAATACTGGACCAACTAATGATTGAACATCAGCTATTTAAACGCTGGGGAGAATAATTCAGGAGGTACAAATAATGGAAATCATAACTGAGCAAAACAACTTATATGATATATGGCAAAAGGTGAAGAACGGAATTCGTCTTACGAAAGAAGATGGACTTCGTTTATTTGCATCTAAAGATTTATTAGAAATTGGATATATGGCAAATTTCGTTCGTGAGAAAAAACATAAAGATAATGCATTTTTTATAGTCAATCGTCATATTAACCACACGAACATATGCGTTACACGTTGCAAACTATGTGCATTTGGTGTAGATAAAGAAGATATTACTTCTTATACGATGACTCTTGAAGAAATAGAAAAGAGAGCCAAAGAGTCAATGAAAGCAAACATTACAGAATTACATATCGTAGGCGGTCTAAACCCTGAGCTTTCATTAGAATTTTATGAAGAAATGCTACAAAGATTGTCAAAAATTATGCCAACCGTCCACCTACAAGCATTTACAGCCGTAGAAATACACTATTATGCTCAGGAAAATCAATTAACAATCGCAGAAGTATTAAGTCGCTTGAAAAATGCTGGTTTAGGGTCTTTGCCTGGTGGAGGTGCGGAGGTATTCGCGAAACGAGTTAGGGATAAGATTTGTCCAGAAAAAATAAGTGGTGAACAATGGCTAGAGGTACATAGAACCGCTCATCAACTTGGTATGCGTAGTAATGCTACGTTATTGTATGGGCATGTCGAGACCTACGAAGAGAGGGTTGACCATTTCATAAAGCTTAGAGAACTACAAGATGAAACAGGTGGATTCCTTACATTTATCCCATTAGCTTTCCATCCTAAAAATACGGAACTTTCCGGAGAGTTAGTAGGCTTAAGTCGCACGACTGGAATCGAAGACTTAAAGATGCTAGCGATTTCGAGATTGATGTTAGATAACTTTGACCATATTAAAGCGTTTTGGATTATGGTTGGACCCAAAATTGCACAAATCTCTTTGCGTTTTGGTGTAGACGATATTGATGGTACGATTATCGAAGAGCGTATTACTCATGCTGCAGGAGGGGAAACTGAACAGGGTTTATCAAAAGCAGACATTGTAAAGATGATTAAAGACGCTGGTAGAAAACCGATTGAAAGAGATACTTTATATAACATTGTCAATCAGGAGTTTTAATATGACAAAGATTAAAGTGGGCCGTATAGATTTTCTGAATATTTTACCGATTTATCATTATTTCGATCAGATGAAACCAGAGAATGTAGAAGTAGTGAATAAAGTTCCGGCTGTATTAAATGAATTATTAGCAAAAGGAGAAATTGATGTTGGGCCAATTTCATCTTTTGCATATGCTCAAAATGCAAGCGAATATTTATTATTACCTAATTTATCTGTTTCTTCCTATGGGAAAGTTCGTTCTATTTTTCTCATTTCAAAGAAGCCTATAGATCTATTACAGGATTCAAATATAGCTTTAACTAACACATCAGCTACATCCATTCATCTCTTGAAAATAATTCTAGAAAAGTATTATCATATCGATGCGAACTATGACGTAATGTTACCAAACTTAACTAACATGCTAGAATATCATGATGCTTCTCTTTTAATCGGGGACGATGCGTTTGTTGACGAACAAGTAATATTAGACAATAATCTGTTCATATACGACCTTGGTGAGTTATGGAGACAATTAACAGGGTTAAGTATGACTTTTGCTGTATGGGCAGTTCGAAAAAGTTCTATAGAAAAGTTTAGGGAGTCACTTTTAGATGTTTATCACGCATTCATTGATTGTAAGCAATTAGGAAAAGAAGACTTAAATACAATTATAGATATTGCAAATAAGAAATTCGAACGTGGACACCAATTCTGGAAAAACTATTATGAAGGCTTAATTTATGATTTTGACCAACCTATGATCGATAGCCTGAATAAATTTTTCTATGATGCATTTGAGTGCGGTTATCTACCAGAACCAGTGGAAGTAGAAGTCTGGAGGGAAGCAAATGAATCCAATCGATGAAATTTTACATAAAGCACTACAGATGCAGCGAGTTACGAATCTCGAGGCAGAACAATTATTTGATTCTGGTGACTTACTAGATTTAGGATTTGTAGCAAGAAAGAATATGCAACATAGAAATAAGGACGGTATTATAACCTTTGTCATTGATAGGAACATAAATTATACTAACATATGTGATACGAAGTGTAAGTTTTGTGCTTTTTATAAAACAGAGCAAGATACTGAAGGGTACGTACTTTCTTATGAACAAATTTATGAGAAAATTGAGGAAACAATCGCCCATGGTGGCACACAGATTTTGATGCAAGGTGGCACTCATCCCACCTTACCCTTTGAATACTATTTAGAATTAATCAGAAACATTAAAGAAAAATACCCAGTCATTCATATTCATTCTTTTTCACCGCCAGAAATTTGGCACTTCTCTAAGATTTCTGGTTTGACATTGGAGAAAGTAATAAGTGAGTTAAAAGCTTATGGTCTAGATTCGATTCCTGGTGGCGGTGCAGAGATACTTGTAGATCGTGTAAGAAAAAGAGTCAGTCCCAATAAAATTAGTGCGGATCAATGGATTGAAGTGATGCGTGTTGCTCACCATCTTGGAATGAAATCTACAGCAACGATGGTGTTTGGTCTAGGTGAGACTTACCAAGAGAGGATAGAACATTTTCAAAGGATACGTGACTTACAGGATGAAACGGGAGGATTCACAGCATTTATTCCTTGGAGTTTTCAGCCGAATTTTACGGAGTTAGGTGGTAAAGCATCCACTTCGTATGATTACTTAAGGACGCTGGCTATTTCAAGAATTTATCTCGATAATGTGCCGAACATACAAGCTTCTTGGGTAACCCAAGGTGGTAAAATGGCACAAATTGCATTATACTTTGGTGGTAATGATTTTGGAGGTACAATGTTAGAGGAAAATGTAGTACGGGCAGCTGGCACACAAAATAAAGTTCCTTTACAGGAAATCTTAACGCTTATTAAAGATACAGGATATACTCCAGCAAAACGTAACACAAAATACGAAATCATTGAGACCTACTAAGGTGGAAAAATATGAAACTAGTGAACTTATACAATAAGCTAAGACCAGAATTAATAAAAATCGAGAATCAACTCCAAAAGGAAGTCGATTCTGATCATTTGTTGCTAAAACAAACAGCGCAGCATTTATTAGAAGCTGGCGGTAAAAGGATCCGCCCTATTTTTGTGCTGCTAGCAGGAAAATTCGGGAACTATGATTTTGATAAGCTTAGCAAGGTAGCTATCACTTTAGAACTGATTCATATGGCTTCTTTAGTACATGATGATGTGATAGATAATGCAGATACAAGAAGAGGATACCCTACAGTGAAAGCGCAATGGGATAATCTTACGGCCATGTACACAGGCGATTATATCCTAGCGCGGTCACTAATCTTGATTTCTCAATTTGACAATCAAGAAATACACAAGATTTTGTCAAAAGCAATTGTACAGATGGTAGAGGGTGAAATTGAGCAAATTAGAGATTTTTATAACGTTGATCAAGATTTACCTAACTATCTAAAAAGAATTAAGCGGAAAACTGCCCTACTAATTTCAGTGAGCTGTCAGCTTGGGGCTTTGGCAGTGGATACGCCAAGACAACATATCATTAATATTAAAAGGTTCGGTTATAATGTAGGTATGGCATTTCAAATTACTGATGATATTTTAGATTTTACGGCAACGAGTGAACAGTTAGGAAAACCAGCAGGTAGCGACTTAAAGCAAGGAAATATTACTTTGCCTGTAATCTATGCTTTACAACAGAAAGAAAATCCTATGCTAGCTAAAGAGTTAAGGAATCTAATTGCTTCACCTAAGTTAGCAAACAATATAGAACATGCGATACAACTTGTAAAACAAAGTGGAGGATTAGAATTCTCTACGAAATTAAGCGATCAATACTTAGCAAAAGCTTTTGATGTACTACAAGAACTTCCAGATATACCTGCAAGAAAACACATGTATGACATAGCTGCTTTTATAGGCAAGAGAGATTATTAGAATTGTAAGTTGCATAAACTCTGGGTTTTTGGTAGGATGTTTTTTGTTGAGTCAATTATTAATTAGAGATAATGGAGGATTTAAAAGATGGAAAGAACTTTTGTAATGGTAAAACCAGATGGCGTTCAAAGATGCATTGTTGGTGAGGTTGTAAGTAGATTTGAGAAAAAAGGTTTTAAAATTGTAGGTGCTAAATTATTACAAGTATCGAAGGAACTAGCTGAAGAGCATTACGAGCAACATAAAGAGCGTCCTTTCTTTGGCGAATTAGTTGACTTTATTACTTCAAGCCCAGTTTTTGCAATGGTATTAGAAGGGAATAATGTTGTTACATCTGCTAGAACAATGATGGGTGCAACGAATCCTAAGGACTCTGCTCCTGGTACTATTCGTGGAGACTATGCTGTTAATATTGGTATGAACATTATTCATGGTTCTGATTCACTAGAGAGCGCTGAGCGCGAAATTAACCTATGGTTCAAAAATGAAGAACTAACTCAATATGATGTAACAGTTAGCAAGTGGATTTAATATTTTACATAGTTGCATAAAACTACAAGTAGTGTGTTTCCGCTATTTGTAGTTTTTTTTATTCTTATCCCTTATAATTAGGTATATGGATTTTAAATTTTGTAAAAAGCACGAAGGCGAGGTTTTTTATGAAGCAACCGATATCGAATAAAAGAAACTTGGCTAAAATAGTGGTGACTATTCTCTTTGTTTGTGCATGGACAGCTGGAGGGCTATATTACTTTCTTGACGATACCACTCATCTCTCAAGTCATATAATAGACGAACCTGAAACTCCATCGAATCTAGAAGATGTAACAAGTCAAGAACTTGATTTACAACCCTATGCGATTGTTACAATTGATTCTTACTCTAGTGTGGAATTAACGATTAATAAAGACTATCAAATACTATCGGCATTAGGTCTAAATGAACATGGAAAATCACTCGTCCTTGCAATAAGTGTTCTAGGAAATCCTTTCGAAAATGCTTTGCAGCAAATTTTAGATTACAATAAGGCAAATCATTTATCGCTACCTGCGAGTGATCTCGTTGCTACAGTGTATTTTGTTAATGAACGGAATGGCTATTCTGACATTGAGAGTCATATCTTAGATGTATTTAAACAACGTATCAACATAGAAAATATATACGTAATTGAAGTAAATGAAGCTATTATACAAGGGGCAAAAAAAAATCATGTATCTCCTAGTAAATTTGCTTTCAATTTATTACAAAAGAGGCAGTTAGATGATTCGCAACAATATAATCTTGAAAAAATAGTAGAACAAGCAGAAGTAAATAAGGCATCAAATGCCTCAAATAAAGAATCAATAACAGTTAAAAAATATAAAATTGAAGCTCCTAAGGCACCATTAGTGCCTACGATTCCTAAAATTGATGAAATATCCATTAAATAAAAAAATAACTTCAGTGTTTTTTAGTTGAAGTTATTTTTTTCTTCTTATGAAATTTAACTTTCCAATTGCTATTTTAATGCGTTCGAAATAGATTACACGATATCTCTTAAGGAAGAAATATAAGATTAAGTAAATAGCACCACCAAAGAATATACAATTAATCATTGCTCCCACAAAAAAAGATGTCCCAGGATTGATTGTATGAATTAAAGTTTCGTCAAGCTCATCATAGGTCTGTAATGGTGCGTTTATGTTTAATATAAAATTCCCAACAGAGAAATTCAAATAAAATAAAAATGCCCAAAAAAATGTTAATGATGCGCCACCAATTAAGCCTGCTATTGGATTTCCACCGAATATTCTAGCAAATACTGGAGATATTAAAACTCCGAAACCAAATGTTGGGAAAAAATTCACTATCATTCCTAGGGAGAATCCCCTAGCAATTTTTTCATCGCTACCTTTAATACGTAGCAACCGGATAGCATAATATAAGTAAAACTTCTTCATCCATTGTAGCATCCGTTGATTTTCTCCCCAAACCAATCATTAGTAAATACACATTTATAGTAACACATAATGTATTGAATTGAAATAATATAATGATAGTATATTTTAAGCTACTTTCTTTTTTTTAGAAAATATCCTAGAATAGAGTAAGTACATATTATTTTTTGAAGGGAAGAATTCTATGCGATACGTGTCTCTTGATACAGTCGAGCCTGGTCATGTTTTGGCACGTAGTATCTATGCCAGTGACAGCAGAACTTTATTACAACAAGGTGTACATTTGACAGTTGGTATGATTAATCAATTGCGACGCGTTGGCGTACAAATGATATATATTGAAAGCAAGTATACGGATGATGTGAAAATAGAAGATGTTGTTTCTGAAGAAACACGACGTCAAGCGATGTCAAATCTAGCGTCTGCTGTCCAATGCGTTCAAGGTGGAAAAGAAATTAATGTAAAAGATATCAATAATACGGTGAACAACATCATTGACGAAATATTGAAAAATAAAGAAGTCTTACTTCATTTATCCGATATTAGAACGGAAGATAATGAGCTATTCGTACACTCGCAAAACGTGTGTATTATGTCTATTCTTATTGGCATTAAATTAGGTCTCACGCAAACACAACTTAAAGATCTTGCAATGGGCGCAATCTTGCACGATATTGGGAAAGTAGTGAAAGACCAGGCAGGTACTCAAGATAAGAAAAAAATTCCTTCCTACGCATCCAAAGATGATGATCATACATGGAAAGGGTTTAATTTATTAAGAAAAAGGCACGATATCACCACTGTAGCAGCCCATATACCTTTACAACATCATGAACATATAGATGGAACGGGTTTCCCTAGAGGTATAGAGGGGGCAGAAATTCAACCTTTAGCAAAAATTGTAGCAGTGGCTAATCACTTTGATAACTTAATCTCTAATATTGCAGGAAATGAGATGTTACTTCCTCATGAGGCATGCGAGATTATCATGGGGTATACGAATTCAAGATTTGATCACAAGGTAGTAGTTAAATTTCTTGAAAGTGTAGCTTTGTATCCTACGGGATCATCTGTGTTACTGAGTACAGGAGATGCTGGAATTGTAATTAACCAGCACAATGGTCTGCCAGCTCGACCTATTGTCAGGGTAATTCGAAAATATAGTCAAGAGGATCAAGATCCTGAGATTTTTGAAATAGATTTAGCAAAAGAAACGACAATTTTTATCAAAAGGGTCTTAGCATAGTTTCAGAGATTATTATGAATGATATAGGGAGAGGTAAATAAAAATGGATGATTTTAAGGATTTTATATCTAAAGTATTTAAAAAGACCGGCTTAGATTTAGCTCAATACAAAGAACCACAAATGAAACGCAGATTAACATCGCTATACTTAAAACATGGACATAAAAACTTTAATGAATTCTTTCAAGCAATAGACAAAGATCGTAAACTGTACGATGAGTTTTTAGATCGCATGACAATTAACGTATCGGAGTTTTTCAGAAACTCCAATCGTTGGCAAATTTTACAGGACAAGATTCTACCAAGAATTATTAAGGATAATCGAAGGCCAAAGGTCTGGAGCGCAGCATGTTCTACTGGAGAAGAACCATATACACTAGCGATCATTTTATCAGAGCTTTTACCGCAGAGTCAGGTACAGGTAATAGCGACGGACATTGATGAAACAGCTATTAGTAAGGCTAAAGAAGGAATTTATGTAAAAAGGTCTTTACAAGAAGTGCCACCACATATTGTCAAAAAGTATTTTAGTGAGACGGCAAAAGGATATGCCATAAGTGATGACATAAAAAAATTAGTCACTTTTAAAAAACATAACCTTCTCGCGGATAAATTTGATACAAATTATGATCTAATCGTCTGTAGAAATGTAATGATATATTTTACCGATGAAGCAAAGCATGAGCTATATATGAAATTTAGTGGTGCACTAAAGAATGAAGGAGTATTATTTGTAGGAAGTACAGAGCAGATTTTTAATCCGCAGACTTATAATTTTAAAGCTCTTGATACCTTCTTTTACGAAAAATATTAGGAGTCACAACAAATTTACAATCGCTAGGCAATAGATATGTGCTTTTTACTAGTACGTATCTATTTTTTTGTATAGAATATAGATAATGCATTTACTTGGAGGTAGGTACTATGGGGGATTATAAAAAATATTTATTACAAATTCCAATATTCTCAGAGTTAACTGAAGAAGGGCTTTCGGAAATCAGTGAACTAGTATTAGTTCGTAAGTATAAAAAAAGACAAATTATGTTTGTTGAAGGGGAACCAGGGGAAGCGATTCATTTTGTGATTAATGGCAAGGTAAAATTATCAAAAAGCACAGCAGATGGTAGAGAACTGATTTTAGGAATACGACAATCAGGCGATACATTTGCAGAAGTTGTATTATTTGATGGTGGAACGTACCCCGCAACTGCGGAGGCAATTGAAGATTCTGAGGCAGGGCTAATTCGTAACAAGGATATCGATCAGTTAGTTAGGAATAATTCATCAATTGCAATCGCCCTTATTAAGACAATGAGCAGAAGATTGCGTTTATTTCAGCAACAAATGCGCGATCTGGCTTTAAAAGATACATTAGGAAGTATGGTTAGTACGCTACAGAGACTTGCTAAAGAGCATGGCATTGATACTCCTGAAGGGCTTTTAATCGATTTATCACTAACTCACCAAGAGTTAGCAAATTTTATAGGAACTTCTCGTGAAAGTGTGAATCGACTGCTCAGTGATCTGAAAAAAAGTAATGTCATTTCTGTAGACAAAGGGAAAATAATGATTATCGATATGAAAAAATTAAAAGAATGGGCATGATAGTATACATAGATATGTAAAGATAGTGATAAGTATTTTTGATGAGTATTGGTTCTAAGGGGGATTGTATGAAGACGAAGGATTTACTAAAGCGAATAACAGAATTAACAGGTGTATCAGGTTACGAACACCAGGTTCAGAAATTTGTTATTGAAGAACTCCATAAATATACTACAGATATAAAGACAGATGTTTTAGGAAATGTAATTGCAATGATTCCTGGCGAGGGAACTGGAAAAAAACCATCAGTTATGGTAGCAGCTCATGCCGATGAAATAGGCTTCATGATTACCAAAATAGAAAAAGGCGGGTTTGTAAGAGTCACCTCAGTTGGAGGCATAGACCCACGTACTGTGATTGCGCAGGAAGTTATCGTCCATGGGAAAGAGGATTTGCTAGGTATATTTGGAGCGAAGCCCCCCCACCTATTAAGTCCTGACGATTCTAAAAAAGCAATACCTTTAGATGAACTCTTTATTGATTTAGGTATGACAGAAGAGCAAGTGAAAGCATTGGTAAGAATTGGTGATACAGCTACAATTAAACGCTCAACTACATCGTTATTAGGAAAACACATATCAGGTAAAGCGATGGATGACAGAGCTGGACTTGTCGTTTTATTTGAAATGCTAAAAGAATTGAAGAAAATTAGATTTCAATGTGACGTATACTTTGTGTCTACAATTCAAGAAGAAGTAGGAGTTAGGGGAGCTATGACAAGTACCTACGGCATTGTACCGGATGTAGGAATTGCTGTAGATGTGTGCCATGGAGAGATGCCTGGAGTACCCTCGGATGTAGCCTTTGAATTAGGAAAAGGACCAGTGATCGCTTATGGTCCGAATATTCATAATAAAGTCTATCACGTACTAGTGAACGCTGCTAAAGAAGAGAACATCCCTTATCAGATAGAAGTTTCTCAGGGACCGACAGGAACTGATGCTCGAGCCATGCAGATCACCAGGTCAGGTGTAGCAACTGGCTTACTATCTATACCATTACGATATATGCACACATCAGTGGAGACATTATCCTTAAAAGATGTATCTAATGGGGGGAAGCTGTTAGCAAAAACGATTCAAAGAATAGATTCTTCATTTGTGGAGGGATTGACATGTTATTAAAAAAACTCACAGAAGCAAATGGAGTGTCAGGTTGCGAAGACGAAGTCAGACAATTGATTATTGATGAAATTAAACCGTATGCCGATGAAATCGAAATCGATGTGTTAGGAAATATCATTGCGAAAAAGAATACAACATTACCAGGGCCTAAACTTATGCTAGCTGCACATATGGACGAAGTAGGATTGATGATTGTCAGTATAGAGAAAAATGGGTTGTTAAAATTTCGACCTGTAGGTGGGATTGACAGTCGCATATTGGTTTCCAAACCAGTCCATATTGGCAAAGAGAAAATTTACGGAGTAATAGGTGCGAAAGCAATACACTTACAATCCCCTAATGAACGGACCATTCCGTTAACGATAGAACAGCTATATATTGATATTGGCGCGAAAACAAAAGAAGAAGCAGAAACGAAAGTGAACATAGGTGATTATGTAGCATTTATTTCTGATTATCAGAAAATGGGAGTAGATTGCGCAAAAGGTAAAGCATTTGATGATCGTGTTGGATGTGCTGCGCTGATTGAAATATTAAAACAAAGATATGATATCCCTCTATATACAGTGTTTACTGTCCAAGAAGAGGTGGGATTACGTGGTGCAACCGTTGCAACCTATTCCATAAAACCAGATATTGCAATAGTTTTAGAGGGTACTACTGCATCAGATGTGATTGGTACTAAGGAAGATCAATATATTACACAATTAGGAAAAGGGCCTGCAATATCTGTCATGGATCGTAGTACAATTGCGAATCCAATGTTTACAAAATTTATCCTACAAGTAGCACATCAATATAGCATTCCTGTACAGATACGTGAAGGAGCTACAGGTGGAAACGATGCAGGGAAAATACACATCACAAATGAAGGTGTTTTGACAGCTGTTATCTCTCTTCCTATTCGATATATTCATTCACCAAATTCAATGATTCACTTACAAGATTATAAGAATTATTTAGAGTTGACGAATCGCTGTATAGAAGAGATAGCAAAAGGAGGACTTATATAATGAAAGAAACGTTAAAAAAACTGGTTGAAGCCTATGGACCTCCAGGCAACGAAATAAATGTACGAAACATTATAATTTCTGAAATTGAAGATTATATAGACGATTTAAAAATAGATGTTCTTGGTAATATAATAGCTCTAAAAAAAGGGAATCCCAATGGAAAGAAAATGATGTTTGCAGCTCATATGGATGAAATCGGTTTAATGGTAACTCACATTGATAAAGATGGTTTTTTACGGTTCGCCGTAATGGGTGGAGTCAAGGTTCATAATCTCGTTGGCGAGCGAGTTCAATTTGCGAATGGCATTCTAGGTGTCATTGGTGTAGAATCACTCAAAAGCTGGAAGGATATTGATGTTTATAAATTATTTATCGATATTGGAGTAAAGAGTCGAGAAGAAGCACAAAAAAAAGTAAGTGTCGGCAATTCATGTGGTGTGAATCGTGATTTCTTAGCATTAGAAGATCGTATTGTTGCTAAATCATTGGATGATCGAATTGGTTGCTTAATTCAAATTCAAATGCTAAAACAGATGAAAAGTATTGTTCCCTCACATGACGTATATTTCGTATTTACTGTGCAAGAAGAAGTAGGATTAAGAGGGGCTAAAACAGCAGCTTATGGAGTATATCCAGATATTGCAATAGCAATCGATGTAACAATCGCAGGAGATACACCAGAGCCACCTAAGGTAGATTTATATCTAGGCAAAGGCCCAGCGATAAAAATTAAGGATGTAAGCATGATAACGAATCAAGTAGTAAAAGATTTTATGATTGATACATCAGAGAAATACAAGATACCTTATCAATTAGAAGTTTTACCATATGGTGGGACAGATGCAGGTGCTATTCATTTAACGAAAGATGGTGTGCCTTCAGGATGCATCTCCATTCCTTGCCGATATGTACACAGTCCATCTGAAATGGTTGATTTACATGATGTTCATTATGCGATACAATTGGGGTTAAAATTAATAGAGAGTTACAAATAGTATAGTTTATAGTATTCGTAACTATTGTAGGTGGGGGTATGAATATGGGAATACGATATTTATCATCAGGGGAATCCCATGGTCCAGAACTAACAGCAATCATTGATGGGTTTCCTGCAAATGTAAAAATTGATTTAGAGACAGTTAACTTCCACCTGTCTAGAAGACAAAAGGGACACGGTCGTGGCGGTCGCATGAAAATAGAGAAGGATCAAGCGCAAATTGTCGCAGGTGTACGTTTTAGTCACACGACCGGGGCTCCTATATGTATCAAAGTGAATAATAACGACTGGGTGAATTGGGAGAAAAAAATGGCCCATTTCGGAGACGACTTTAATGACGTAGAAGTGATTACAAAACCACGTCCTGGACACGCTGATTTAACTGGGGCGATGAAGTACCAGCAAAGAGATATCCGTAATATACTTGAAAGAGCCTCAGCGAGGGAGACAACGATTAGAGTTGCGATTGGCGCTTTTGTGAGGCAATTACTAGAAGGGTTTGGAGTGCAAATATATAGTCATGTATTACAAATCGGTCGTACAAAAGTAGGCCAGCCTGTAAGGCCTTTTGAAGTAACGAGTTCAGAAGATTGGAAAAATCGGATTGAAGAATCGCCTGTACGGTGTTACGATCAAACAATAGCTGATCAAATGATGCAGGAAATTGATTCAGTTAAGCAACAAGGTGACTCAGTTGGTGGGATTGTTGAAATAGTAGTTACAGGACTACCTATCGGTCTTGGCAGCTATGTTCACTGGGAACACAAGCTAGATAGTAAATTAGCAAGTGCAATTTTAAGCGTTCAGGCAATTAAAGGAGTAGAATTTGGTTTAGGCTTTGATACAGCAGAACACTATGGTTCTGAAGTTCATGATCCAATTTATTATCAAAACCAGCAAGGATTTTATAGGGATACAAATCGTGCCGGCGGTATTGAAGGTGGCATGACCAATGGAGAGCCAGTAATTATTCGTGCAGTTATGAAGCCGATTCCAACATTATATAAGCCTTTGCAAAGTGTTGATATCAATTCTAAAGCAGTGTTTGAAGCGAGTATTGAACGATCCGACTCTTGTGCAGTACCTGCAGCAGCAGTAGTATTAGAAAATGTAGTAGCTTGGGAGCTGGCAAATGCATTTATTGAAAAATTCTCTGGGAACTCCATAGAGGAGATCAAATTACAATTCGATGCATACCAAAAATTAATTGATCAATATTAGGGGATTTAGGGAGAGAAAGAATGTGTCTGTATATCATAAGATTCAATTAGAAACGAACACTGCTAGTTATCATATTAGTTTTGGGAGCGGCCTACTACAGTCAATAGGTCAATGCATTACTGATTTATTTGATTTTCTACCTACGAAAGTCATAGTTCTTAGTGATGATAAGGTGGCACCTTTATATGGTCAAACAGTATGCACATCAGTTCAAACTGTTGTCCCCGACACAAAAATTTTTGTCGTGCAACATGGAGAACAATCGAAGTCATTAACTGTTTATGATCAAGTTGTAGGATATATGCTTGAGAATAACTTTGATCGTAAATCGCTAGTCATTGCATTAGGTGGAGGAGTTGTTGGTGATCTGGCAGGATTTGTAGCAGCTACATACATGCGCGGTATACCCTTCATTCAAGTACCTACTACGATATTAGCACATGATAGTAGTGTAGGGGGCAAAGTTGCAATCAATCATCCCCTTGGAAAAAACACAATCGGCGCGTTCTACCAACCGAAAGCTGTGATATACGATGTTGATACATTAAAAACTTTACCGAAGGAACAATTAGATAGCGGCATTGCTGAAGTAGTAAAACATGGTCATATTCATTCTCCTGAATTAATTGATTGGTTAATGGAAAATTATTATAAAATTGATCAACTTAATCAAGCAACATTAGCAGATATGTTGTATCGTTCTTGTCTAGTGAAAGCAAATATTGTGTCACAGGACGAGCGTGAGCAAGGAATTCGTGCATATTTGAACTTCGGACATACAATTGGTCATAGTATAGAAAGTGCGCTTGGTTACGGTAATATCCCACACGGTATTGCAGTGGCTATTGGCATGGTTACGGCAGCTATAATTGGATATCAGAAGGGGATTACGCCTAAACATGTTTTGGATCAAGTGATTTCAGTGAATAAGTTTTTGGGGTTACCAATGCGTTTACCTAAGGAAGTAACATATGATAAAATTTTACAATATATTCAGTATGACAAGAAAAATGTTGGTGGATTTTTAACATTTGTCTTATTGAAAGATATTGGTGCACCAGAAATATTCAAAGGAATTACCAAAGAAGAGGTTTTGGATGCCCTATATTATCAGTTAAATATAGCTCTGGATGTAACGAAAGGTTAGTAAAACAAAAAAACATTGCACATTTTGTTAATACGTGTTAGAATTTTTGTTATATATATGAAATTATTGAATGAAAAATAGTTGAGTATTAGTCCTTAAGTAAGAGTTTTTTAGTGAATAATATAGTAGAGCAATTTAGAGTAGAGTTTAGAGGTTTTTAGCTGAGGCAAGATAATATTGGCATTACACCATAGTTAGAGTTTAGTAGAGTTGAGCAGAGACGAGTTTAGGTGAGCAGAGCGTAATGTTGTATTACGTATATTTCTGCATATCAAGTGTCTCGTAGGAGGCACTTTTTTATTTATAGCATTATGTTACATTATGTAATGCTCTCCTTTACTATTTTTGCTCTCCATTTTGAAAGGAGAGATCCCCAATGTACCCATCTTTTCAAACATTTTGCGAATTTGCAAAAGACTATCAAATGATTCCTATTCAAAAAGAGTATATTGCTGACTTTGAAACACCCATCAGTATTTTTAATAAAATTGTACATGAGAAAAATGTCTTTTTATTAGAAAGTGTCGAAGGTGGTGAAAAGTGGGCTAGATATTCCTTCATTGGTAAGAACCCATTTCTTATTGCCACAATTCATAATCAACAACTAATTTTAAAAGGTACGATTAATCAAGAAATAAAAACGTTACAACCTTTAGACGAATTAGAAAGAATTCTTTCTGATTATAAGAGTCCAATGATTCATGGGATGCCACCTTTTACAGGGGGAGCGGTAGGTTTTTTTGCTTATGACATAATCCAATATTTTGAGAAAATCCCTAAAAAATCAGGCGTTCATAATACACCAGAAGCATGTTTCTTATTATGTGATGAAATTATCGTTTACGACCATAAACTCCAAAAAATGATTATAATAGCAAATATAAATATTGATCGTACAACAGAGTTATCTAAGGAAAAGTTAAAAGAATTATACATGCTAGCTGAGCAAAGAATTGATCATCTGTACAGTCAATTAAAGAGTAATACACCACAAAAATCGGTTACAGAAAAGGTATTGAAAGATAAGATTCCTGCATTTAGATACCGAGTACAAAGTGATACGTCCAAGGATGAATTTTTCGCGATGGTAGATCAAGCGAAAGAATATATCAAATCAGGCGATATCTTTCAGGTTGTATTATCACAAAAATGGTCTATCGATACACTTGCAACTCCATTTGAGACTTATCGAATCCTAAGAACATTAAATCCTTCACCATATATGTATTACCTTGATATTGAAGGGATTCAGGTAGTAGGCACATCCCCAGAATTGTTGGTACGAGTAGCGGATAAGAAAATTGAGACGAAGCCAATCGCAGGCACAAGACCAAGGGGAAGAACTGAAAGTGAAGACTTAGAGCTTGAGCAAAATCTTTTAAATGATAAGAAAGAGTGTTCGGAACATTTAATGTTAGTTGACTTAGGAAGAAATGACGCAGGTAGAGTATCGGAATATGGTAGCGTTAAAGTAACGCAATTTATGGAAATAGAGCGCTATTCCCATGTAATGCATATCGTATCTAATGTTCAAGGTCAATTACGAGATGGCTTAACTCCCTTTGATGCATTAAAAGGATGTTTCCCAGCAGGAACAGTGTCTGGTGCACCTAAGGTGCGGGCAATGGAGATTATAGCAGAATTGGAGAAACAAAGCCGTGGTCTTTATGCAGGAGCCATTGGATATATAGGATTCTCAGGTAATTTCGATAGCTGTATTACAATACGAACAATAATTTTTGAGAATGGAAAGGCCTACTTGCAGGCTGGAGCAGGTATTGTATATGACTCAATACCAGAGATGGAATACCAAGAAACTATTAACAAAGCAAAAGCACTTATGAGTGCTATTGAACATGCAGAAGAGGTCTTTCACATTGAAGAGAAGGGGGATTTATATGCTTAATCTATATCTAGAGAGGATTAAGAGCGGTAAAGATCTCACAGAGGTTGAGGCCCAATCTGCACTTTCTCACATCATGGAAGGCAAAGCGACAGAACAAGAGATAGAAGATTTGTTAATTAATTTATCATCTAAAGGTGAAAGTATAGAAGAAATTATAGGTTTTGCTAGAGCCATGCGTCAATATTCAATAAAGGTAGATTTAGGAACTACAGAGCTTCTTGATACATGCGGTACTGGAGGAGACGGTGGTAAAATATTTAACGTTTCAACTGCAGTAGCGATTATAGCAGCAGCCGCTGGAGTTGCCGTAGCAAAACACGGGAATCGTGCAATATCAGGGAAAAGTGGTAGCATTGACGTTCTAGAGCAACTTGGTATCGCCATCGACCTGGATGTTGCGGAGTTAAAGACTATCTTTATGCAGACAAATTTAGCTTTTTTATTTGCTTTGCATCATCATCCAGCTATGAAATATGTAGGACCAGTAAGAAAAAAACTAAAAAAACGAACCATTTTTAACATGTTAGGACCGATAACGAACCCTGCAGGTGCAAACTATCAATTAATAGGAGTATATAGTGAAGAATTAACTGATAAAATTGCAACTGCGTTACTTAAGCTTGGTTGTAGAAAAGGGCTAATCGTTCACAGTTATTCTGGTCTAGATGAGCTTAGCATTGATGGCCCGACTAAAGTAACTGAAATTAATAACGGAAATCTGAGCAGCTTTAATATAGAGCCAACGCAGGTGGGTCTACAACAATCCCTGCTACATGAAATCTCAGGGGGTACGCCAGAAGAAAACGCTAATATAATTCGCAAAATATTAGAAGGTGAAAAAGGGCCAAACCGTGATATAGTATTATTCAATGCAGGTGCGGCCTTGTATACATCAAACCATAGCACTTCCATAGAAGCGGGAGTAGAACTCGCAGCTAGAATTATTGATGAAGGCATTGCCTGGACCAAATTAAATCAATATATACAGATATCAAATGAACTTGTAATGAATAGGGGGGCGCAACATGATATTAGATAAAATAGTAGAACAAAAGAAACTTGAAGTAGAGGCATTAAAAGAGTTGTACCAAGGTAAAAATTATCAAAAACTTTTGACAGAAGTATTACCTGTTCGAAACTTTTATCAAAACCTAAAAGAACATAGTAGAACATATCCTCTAGCAATCATTGCAGAAGTAAAAAAAGCATCACCATCCAAAGGAATCATCAAAGAAGATTTTGATCCCATTCGTACTGCCAATGAATATGCAAGTAATGCTGTAGCGGCAATCTCAGTTTTAACTGATAGTGAATTTTTCAAAGGGAGTTTTGAATATTTAAAAGCCATTCGATCAGAAGTGAATCTGCCATTATTATGCAAAGATTTTATTATTAGCCCCTATCAGATTATTCATGCAAGAAAACACGGTGCAGATGCCATTCTCTTAATTGCCAAAATATTAGAAAAGGAAGACATTCAATCTTTATATCAGTTTGCAACTGATTTGGGCATGGATTGCTTAATAGAAATACACGATGGTAATGATTTGGATAAAGCACTTACCTTAGATGCTAAAATTATCGGAATCAATAACAGAGATTTAGATACATTTGAGACACATTTAAGAAACACTGAAAAGTGGATAAAGCACATACCACAGCATATTATCAAGATTAGTGAAAGTGGAATTGATTCTAAGCAAGACAGTCAAACTGTTCGAAAATATGGTGCCAATGGAATATTAGTTGGAGAATCGTTAATGAGATCCAACTCTATCGCTAATAAAATCAAGGAGCTTCGGTTAGAGGAGCTGATGCTCAATGCTTAAAGTGAAAATATGTGGAATCAATGATAAACATATTTTTGAATTCTTAATTCAAGAACAAAAGATACATTATCTAGGAATGATCTTTGCAGAAAGTAAGCGTAAAGTTACAATGGAATTGTTAAGTGAGTTTGCTCAATCACTGCCAATCGATAAAGAAAATAGCAATATAAATACAAAGTTCGTAGCGGTTTTTATGAATCAGAGCTTGGATGAAGTAGAGTTTGCTCTAAACGCATTTCCATTCGATATGATTCAATTACATGGAGAAGAAACCGTTGGTTACTGCAAAAAAATCAAAAAGATGTATCCGAATATACAAACCATAAAAACACTATCGATACCACACAACATCATTGATGAAAGTTTAATTATACAAGATTTACAGCGCAAAATTTCGTATTACAGAAATTGTGTCGATATGTTTTTACTTGATACCAAGATTGGAAATTTAGTCGGAGGGACAGGTGAAGTGTTCCCTTGGGATGTTGTGAAACCGCTCATAGATAATACGTATCGGGATTATCCTATAGGAATAGCAGGTGGACTTCATCCAGACAATGTAAGAAATCTAATGGAAACAATTGCACCTGATTTCATAGACGTTAATAGTGGTCTAGAAGTAGACGGCATAAAGAACAAAGATAAAATATTGCAATTAATGAACGTATTGGAGGGTGTCAATCGTGTCAAATAAAGATATGGATTCGAAACAAAGCAAACAAGGCAAACAAGGTCGTTTTGGAAAGTTTGGTGGACAGTTTGTTCCTGAAACTGTAATGTTTGCAGTGAGAGAGCTAGAAGAACAGTATAATCATTATAAATCAGATCCGGATTTTATAAAGGAATATCATTATCTTTTAGAGAATTATTCTGGTCGCAAAACACCACTGTACTTTGCTCAACGATTAAGTGAACAGTTAGGCGGAGCCAAAATATACCTAAAAAGAGAAGACTTGAATCACACGGGTGCTCATAAAATCAATAATACAATTGGTCAGGCTCTTTTAGCAAAGAAAATGGGGAAAACTAAAATAGTTGCTGAAACAGGTGCTGGGCAACATGGTGTAGCGACTGCGACGGTTTGTGCTTTATTAGGATTAGAATGCACTGTTTTTATGGGAGAAGAAGATGTACGCCGACAAAAACTTAATGTATTCCGTATGGAGCTATTAGGTGCTAAAGTTCAAGCTGTAACTTCTGGTACGAGAACCTTAAAAGACGCTACTAATGAGGCATTGCGATATTGGGTTGCTAATGTAGAAGATACTTTTTATATTATAGGATCCGTCGTTGGACCTCATCCATATCCAACGATTGTACGTGATTTTCAGAGAATTATAGGTGATGAGGCAAGGGAGCAGTTTTTGGCTCAAGAATCGAAACTTCCTGATTGTGTCGTTGCTTGCGTAGGTGGTGGCAGTAATGCAATAGGTATGTTTACGGCCTTTCTTGACGATCAACAGGTACAACTGATTGGTGTTGAAGCAGCTGGTGAAGGAATTGATACGGACCGCCATGCCGCTACGATGACGAAGGGAAGTATTGGAATCCTCCATGGAATGAAAACCTATTTATTACAAGATTCGTATGGACAGATTATCCCTGTTCATTCAATATCTGCAGGATTAGATTATCCAGGCATAGGACCAGAACACGCTCATTTAAAAGACATTCAAAGGGTTGAATATAAACCGATTACCGACCAGGAAGCACTAGATGCCTTTCAGCGTCTTTGTAAAACAGAAGGTATCATAGCTGCATTAGAAAGCTCCCATGCAGTAGCTGAAGCGATTAAACTTGCGCCATCTATGAAATCTGACCAAAGTATAATTATTTGCCTATCTGGAAGAGGAGATAAAGATGTGCATACAATTTTAGAGTATTTAGGGGGTGCACAAAATGAGTAAATTATTTGTTCCTTTTATCAGTGCTGGATATCCAACGATAGACACAACGAAAAATATTTTACTTGAATTTAACGATATGGGTCTTCCATATATAGAACTCGGTATCCCATATTCAGACCCAATTGCTGATGGTCCAGTGATACAAAAAGCAAGTGAAATCGCTTTGCAAAATGGCATAAATCTTTCCTGTATCTTTGATATGGTCAATGATATAAAAGAAATTATGACATCGAAATTGATTGTCTTTAGCTACTATAATCCATTATATGTGTTTGGGTTTGAGAAGTTTTGTCAGAAGTGCAAAGAAACTGGCATCTATGGAGTGTTAATACCGGACATTCCGACAGAAGAAGAGTCTGAAGTTATTGATTTATTAGAAGAATTCGGATTAGTACTTATACCACTCGTAACTCCAACTTCTAAAGATCGACTATCCTATATATTGCACAACAAAAAGCGAGGATTTGTTTATTGTGTATCCTCTTTGGGAGTAACTGGTGAACGTGCAAAATTCCATGTGAATTTAAAACAATTTATCGCTCAAGTTCGTGCCCATACGCAGCTTCCAATCGTCATTGGTTTTGGTGTTTCGAACCGAGAACAAGCTCGAGAGATGGCCGAGATGTCTGACGGTGTTGTCATAGGCAGTAAAATTATAAGTATTATAAAAGAAGCTTCTGAAAAGATTTTTCAAGAAGATTATGATAGATTCTCAAATGATGCAGCGAAAACGGTTGCTAAAGAAGTAAGAAAGCATGTTGAAAAACTTTGTCCCTATGTGTACAATAAGTAAAAAATAGCGCGCTAAAGGAGTCTCATTTAGTGAACCAAATAACGAATACTAAACAAGTTTGCATTATAGGCGTCGGACTAATTGGAGGTTCGATCGCCTTATCTATTAAAGAAACATTTCCAGAGTATGAGATCGTTGGAATCGACACAGATTTGAGCATTATTCATGAAGCTATATCTATGGGTGTAGTAGACTGGGGAACAATTGACTTAAATCAAGGAGTGGAGAAGGCTGATATTATTTTTGTTGCAACACCAGTCAAAGCAACTGAATATATCATTAAACAATTATGCCAAGCCCAATTAAAACCGGATTGTATAGTCACAGATGTGGGTAGTACGAAAGAGAACATTTATGAATCGGCAAGATGCTTTCAAGAAAAGTCAATATCATTCATTGGTGGACATCCGATGGCTGGATCAGAAAAATCCGGAGTAAAAGCATCAAACCGCAGACTATTCGAAAACGCATATTACATTCTAACGCCAAGCGATTGGACTCCTCAGCATGCAGTAGATGTTCTGAAGAATGTATTAGAATCGACAAAGGCAGAGATTATTGTCATGTCCTCTAAGGTACATGATGAGGTAGTAGGAGCTATTAGTCACTTACCGCACATCGTAGCATCAGCCTTAGTCAATTTCGTACGTGAGAAAAAGGATAATCCATATTATACAGCGCTGGCAGCAGGAGGATTTCGGGATATTACTCGTATCGCTTCAGCAAGTGTTGAAATGTGGAGAGATATTGTCATTAGTAATAGAGAATCGATGCTTGAAATACTGACAGAATGGGAACGTCATATAGCGGACATTAAACAAGCGATTGACGTGAATGATATAGTTCAAATTGAGCAGTTTTTTGATACGGCGAAAAATTTCCGTGATGATTTACCAATTCGGCAACAAAGTTTAATTCACCAAGCATATCAACTCAATGTCGATGTGCCTGACCATCCGGGTGTCATTGGTAATATCGCTAGTGTACTTGGACGTAATGGTGTAAATATTAGAAATATATATATTACACACAATCGTGAGCGTGGAGAAGGTGCTATGCGTCTAACATTTGTGTCCCGAGATGTACAACAACGAGCGTATGAGGTCTTAACCACAGCCGGGTACGGAGTGCAGATTGAAGATTAAGGAGAGAGCTTTATGGGCCAAAACAACAAGATTGCGTTTCATCCTATAAGTACATTGACAGGTGAATGTGAGGTTCCTGGAGATAAATCAATATCTCACAGAGCTGTTATTTTTGGTAGTATTTCTAAGGGTATAACAGAAATCAATAATTTTTTGCCTGGTTTAGATTGCATTAGTACGATAAGTTGTTTCCAAAAACTAGGAGTAGAGATTAAACAAAAGACATCGAGCACAGTTATTGTGAAAGGTGTCGGGTTACATGGTCTCTTAGAACCATATGATGTATTAGATGTTGGAAATTCTGGAACAACTATCAGGTTATTAACGGGGCTGTTAAGTGGTACGAAATTTTATTCCGTATTAACTGGTGACTCTTCTATTCGTAAACGTCCAATGAAAAGAGTGAAAGAACCTTTACAACAAATGGGTGCTAATCTTATGGGGAGAGATCAAGGGAATTTAGCTCCTATTACAATCATTGGAGCTCCATTACAACCGATGCATTATCACTCTCCAGTGGCAAGCGCACAAGTTAAATCTAGTATTTTATTAGCTGGGTTATGGGTTGATGGACAAACGGTTGTTACGGAACCTACAAAGTCCCGAGATCACACAGAGCGTATGTATACATCTTTTGGCGGTTCATTACATGTAGATGGAAATACAGTGACAATTCTTGGAGGATCTCCAAAATTAGAGGGACAAAAAGTTAATGTTCCTGGTGATATTTCTTCTGCTGCTTTTTTAATGGTTGCTGCATCCATTATTCCAAATAGCGAAATTTGTATTCGAAATGTAGGAATGAATCCAACTAGGTCAGGAATCGTTGATGCTTTGTTAGCAATGAATGCAGACATAGAGATAATCAATGAAAGAAAGTACGGAGAAGAGCTAGTTGCTGATTTCATTGTTCGTTCAAGTAACTTAATAGGTACAGAAATTTCGGGTGATATCATTCCTCGTTTAATTGATGAAATCCCAGTCTTACTAATTGCCGCAACGCAAGCAAAAGGGAAGACCGTAATAAGAGACGCGAAGGAATTACGGGTAAAAGAAACAGATCGTATTCAAGTTATGCATGACGAGTTATTAAAACTTGGTGTTATAACTATCCCAAGGGAAGACGGAATGGAAATAGACGGTGAACAAGAGTTCACAAGTGGTACAATATATACTCATCACGACCATAGGATAGGTATGTGCTTTGCAATCGCTGGTTGTGTTGCTAAAGGGCCAATCTTCATTGAAGACTATGATGCAGTTAAAGTTTCATTTCCTAATTTTACTGAAGTTATGAATTCACTAGGGGCAATCTGTGAATAATCTAGAAACCAATAAACACAACTTGGCAGAAGTGGAGGAGCTATAATTACTCATGAACGTTACAATTGATGGTCAGTCATACCAAGCAAAAAAAGGACAAACTGTATTTGAGTTATGTAGAGAACATCATATTCCACTTCCTGTTTTTGATAAACAATTATTATGTAACTTCATACCGTCCGATGTTACTTATGATATAAGTTTTGTAGAAATAATAGACTCATACCATAGTGCAATAAAGATTGCTGATCAATTGAAATGCGAGAATGGTATGGTACTCGTAACGAATACTGAAAGCGTTATAGAAAAACGCCGAGGAATCATACAAGAAATTTTACAAAATCATCCATTAGATTGTATTTCCTGTAAACGAGCTGGTAAATGCTCTTTACAGGATTTGTGTTATATTTATGGATTGATAGACTCAAATGGTAGAAGGCAATTGAATAAATTTGGTAATGTTCAGATACCTATTGATTCGAGTAACTCATTTTTCATACGAGATTTCTCAAAATGTATCATGTGTGGGAAATGTGTCTCCGTATGTAAAGATATAAATGGCGCACATGCGATTGATTTTGTTTCAAAAGAAGATTATCGAATTGTAACCTCTGTCGGAGACGATAATTTAGAGAACACAAATTGTAATTTTTGTGGAATGTGTATCCAAGTATGTCCTGTTAACGTTTTTATTCCAAAAACTGAAATTCCTTATATAAATCACAAAGATATGGAATTAGTGAAAACCACATGTGGATATTGTGGGGTCGGATGTCAAATGCAATTGAAAGTTGCGGAAAATCGTGTGGTTGGAATTGCTAAAGATGTCACTGGTTCAAATAAAGGTCATTTATGCGTCAAAGGACAATTTGGTTGGCAATATATTCACTCCCAAGAAAGATTAACACATCCATTAATCAAAAACCCAAATACTGGACAGTTTCAGGCAGCTACGTGGGAAGAGGCAATTGACTATATTTATGACAATATCCAACCTATCATCGATGAATATGGTAACAACAGCATAGGAGGACTTTGCTCTGCAAAGTGTACAAATGAAGAAAATTACCTTTTTCAGAAGCTGTTCCGCACCGTGTTTCATACAAATAATGTAGATCATTGTGCTCGACTCTGACACAGCTCATCCGTTGCCGGTCTGGCAACTGTATTTGGAAGTGGAGCTATGTCTAACTCATATAACGAAATCTTAAATACAGACGTAATTATTGTTACTGGTGCGAACACCACAGAAGCCCATCCAGTGATTGGTTATCGTATCAAGCAAGCGGTGAAAAAGGGTGCTACACTAATTGTGATAGATCCACGTAAGATTCCTTTAACGAATTACGCAAGCAAATGGATCGCGTTAAAGCCTGGTACAAATATTGCTTTCTTTAATGGTCTAGCGAATATTATATATCAACAAGGTTGGTGGAATCAGTCCTTTGTAGAGCAATATACGGAGGATATCGAAAAATGGCTAGAATCCAACCAATACTATACTCCTGAACGAGTCGAAGAGATTACAGGAGTTACTTGTGAAGATTTATATTACGTTGCTAGAGTATATGCAAATGCCAATAATGCCATGATTCTATATGCAATGGGGATAACGCAACATAGCTCAGGGACAGACAATGTCCTATCGTTAGCAAACTTAACAATGTTAACAGGGCACATAGGCAGAGAAAGTACAGGATTGAATCCATTAAGAGGTCAAAATAATGTCCAGGGTGCTTGTGATATGGGTGGTTTACCAAATGTACTACCAGGTTATGCAAGTATAAATGATGATTCACAACGAAGGCGTTTTAGTGAAGGATGGAGTACTCCACTTCCTGATAGTACAGGGCTAACGCTAACAGAGATGTATGATGAGGCATTAAATGGGAATTTAAAAGCCATGTATATTATGGGGGAAAACCCCGCTGTTGCTGATCCTGATAGCACCTTTATAAGGGACGCAATTGGTAGTCTACAATTTCTGATTGTTCAGGATATATTTATGACGGAAACTGCACAACAGGCGAATGTAGTACTTCCTGCAGTTACATTTGTTGAAAAAAATGGAACCGTTACCAATACGGAACGTTGTGTTCAACGAGTCCGACAAGGCATTCAACCGATCGGTCAGGCGAAAGCTGATTGGGAGATTATACAGCTGATGGCAAGACGTTTTCATGCACAATGGAAATTCACAGATCCTGAGGAGATTTTTGAAGAAATACGACTACTAGTACCTCAATATCACGGGATTCGTTATGATAGAATTAACCAACAGGGTATTCAATGGCCTTGTCCAACACTAGAACACGCAGGGACTCCATATCTTCATAAGGGTGGCTTTGCTCGAGGAAAAGGTCGATTTACGCCAATCGATTATAGAGTATCAGGTGAAACGGCTGATGAAGAATATCCATTTATTTTAACGACTGGTAGAAACTTATACCATTGGCATACAGGAAGTATGAGTCGCAAAGTACAAGGGCTCGAACACATACTATCCGAAGAGCACATGCAAATTCACCCTGAAGATGCTATATTATATAATCTACAAGAAAATTCTAAAGTCCAAGTAACTTCGAGACGGGGATCGGTCGTGACAAATCTTGAAATTACCGATATGGTACCAAGAGGGACTTTATTTATGACGTTTCATTTTAGTGAAACATTAACAAACACGTTAACGAGTTCGCATCGAGATCCAGTGAGCAAAATACCAGAAGCAAAGGTAACGGCAGTTAACATTAAGAAAGTTAGTATATAAGGTGTTATGAGGCGTTGTTGTTTTCATTTATCTTCATCTAAAGCTCCACTAGGGCAAGTGCTGCAAAAAAGAAAATAAAGATAATGAAAATGATGAGAGCACTAGGATAGAAAAAGGCATAGAAGAACAAAAATACGGTTCCTGTTAACACAAGCATTTTTGCTATGCCTGCTAATTCTTCTAGAAAGCATTGATAGCTCCGTCTTCTCATCATAGCAAACCATAAACGTCTTAAGGAAGTGGGGAATCCTTTAAGCATAAAGTAACCTCCCTATATTTTTACTTCACATATTTAATAAACTGTTGGATAGTTTTTTTAAACAGTTTTTTTTCGCTTTTGGCAAATACCGCCAAATATATTTGACTGTTTTTTTGAAAAAAAAATAAAAAACATTTTCCCGCTTTTGGAGTGTAGCCAGTTTTACCAGCTATCACTCCATTTTTATTGAGCAGTACGTTTGTTGTACTATAAATCTTATATTTTTTCGATTTATGAAATAGCTTGCATTTTGGCTTTTGTAATATATTCATAATCGTTTGATTTTGATACACATGGAGGCCTAATATGACTAAATCACTGATAGTCGTGAAGTGAAGTTTATTGTGTAAACCGTGGGGATTAATGAATGAGCTTTGATGCATACCTATCTGTAATAATTTTTTCTTAGCTAGTTGATGCCACAATTGCTGGGTACGTTTTTCTGTATGAGTAGCTAAAATCATTGCAATATCATTCATACTCTTGATCAGTAATCCATTCAATAATTCCTCGATTGTATAAGCATGACCTAATTGTAAATCCGCACGATATCTAGGTACCTTAGGTGCATAATCTACTATGATTTTTTCTTTTACATCAAAATAATCAAGCACAACAAGAGCAGTGATAAGTTTAGTTATACTAGCAGGATATATTTTTTTTTGAATATTACATTGGGTTATCCATGCCTGGTTTGTTAAAGAATAGATACCATAATTACTACTTAAATGTTGTACGGGACCCATGTTATTGCTCATTTCTTTTTGCAGTTAATTTACGTATTAAAGTTTCCATACGGAAGTCTCTGGATGCTTTAAAATATACGTACATATCTTTACTAAAGCGATTCCGTAGATATTGATAGGCTGCTTTCTTATTTTTCAGATATGTGCTATTCACCGTATTATTACTACTATTCGCACCATCCACAACAGATTTACCATGGACACCTATACCAACAACATCTATACCTAAATCTGCAGCATGTTTTCCAACTTTTTTATGACCCTGTATTGTGTGTGTACCTTGTTCGCTCATATCACCAATTACAGCAAGCATAGGTTTGCCTTTTGAAATTTTTTTCATCGTATTTAGTCCTTCTATAGCTGCCGTAGGATTGGCATTATAAGCATCACTAATTAATGTTGTACCATTAAGACCTCTAAGTACTTGCGTGCGCATGCCAGCATTTTTAAAAGTAGATAATCTTTGTTTCATACGACTGTAAGGCACGTTTAGGATGAATCCAGTAGCAATAGCTGCAAGAGCATTATATAGATTATGTTCACCAATGGTTGGAACGTGAAAACTATAGGTATTATTCTCATATTCAATCTTAAAAGAAGTTGCCCGATTTAAGTATTGGATATCATAAGCTTTGATATCAGCCTTATTGTGGATTCCGACATATATGATTTTTTTTCCTTTAAATTTTGATACATTAATTCTATCTGTATAAGGATTATCAGCATTTAAAATTAGATAGCCATTGCTAGAAATTTCTCCAACAATCTCACTTTTTGCACGGATAATATTCTCGATTGAGTTTCCTAGTTTTCCTATATGCGCATCGCCGATGTTGGTTATAATCCCTATGGTAGGCTTTAAGTATGAACCCATAACACGAATTTGCCCTAATCCTTTCATCCCCATCTCAAACACTCCATAACGATGGGAAGAATTGATTTTCAATGCGTACATTGGGGCAGTACCCACAGCATTCACAGAAGCAACTGTGTGTATTACTTTGCCTTGACTTTTTAAGATTTGACTTACCATGTTTTTAGTTGTGGTTTTACCTGCACTACCAGTAATACCAATTACAGGTAAATTAAATTGATTTCTATGATAGTTGCAATACTTCTTAATCATTGATTTGTTCACATATACATAATGGATATGGGAATGCTCTTGCAATCTACCTCTTAATGATAATGGGCTAATTATGCCTACCGCTCCGCGTTGAATAGCTTTTTTAATTTTTCCGATATTTCCTTCACGATCGCGCACCCAGAAAAAATCACCTTTTGATACGAAACGTGTATACTCATAAATAATTCTGGAAATTGGAATACTACTTGGTGATTTTGTAACACCGTTTACAATGGAAACGAATTTTCCTATATTCATAGAAATCCTCCTCAGACTGTCTCGCAATATAATATTCATGAATGTCGATAAAGGTTTCATAATACAATAAAAAAAACACCTTATATTGAAGAATATCAATATAAGGTGTTCCAGATGCTAATATCATTTTATATGCGATTACATAGAAAGTAAGAAATTAGCTACATAACCTGTTTGAGCACCGAATTTAATTTGTACCCATTCGTTCTCAAGACTTACGACTTCTACAACTTGTCCTTTAGTTATTGTTCCAATCACACCAAAGTTTCTTCCAGCTCCAATACGAACATTTACGATTGTACCGATTACTGTTGCTTTTTGTGTGGCGTTTGAGCTGCTTTGAATTTGTTTAACTTGTGGTGTACTCACCAAGGAACTAGAGATAAAACCTTTATTTCCATTCCAGTCAATTTCATACCAGCCACTTAATTGTCTAGTTACAACAACATCGTCACCTTTGCGAACTACACCCAATATTGTAGATGTAGTAGAAGCACTTGCACGTACATTTACACTAGTACCTGTAACTTGACTCACTAATACACTACTTGTTGTATCGGTAGTTGAGCTGCTTGTTGTAGGACTAGTAGTATTTTCTACATGCACTTTCACTAGCGAACTAGATACATATCCTAATGTTCCAGATGTTGTTCTAAAGCTAACCCAACCATTAGTATTGCTAAGTGCTTGAATAATGTCTCCATTTTTTAAAGTACCTATGATAGAGAAATTAGTGCCGGCACCTGAACGAATATTAACTGTGTTACCAGATACAATCATAGCTGTCGTATTAGAATTAGTTGTTGTTGGTGATGTATTTGTTGAAGTATTATTTAACACTGTATTGTTAGGCATAATTATTGGTTTTTGCGGTGGTAATACATATGATGTTGGGATAACAGGGCTTGTAGCGCTATACTTGCTACCGGCCGCAGGATTCCACGCATCAGATGGTAGGACTCTTCTAGCCTCTAGGAATTTCTCGCCATAGTAGAATGAGAAATTATTAACAATTCCTAAAGCTGTAGGTCGATCTTTAACTGTATTTATAACGGCTGGTTTTCCGTTAATCACTCCCAAATATATGGCTACGTGGGAAATGTATTTATTATCTGCAGTACCACCCCAATATGTTAAAATATCTCCAGGACGTAGATTTTCAATCCCTTTAATGCCATATAAGGTTTGTCCACTAGCAGATTTACCTACGATAGTAGAAGATACTCCTGCAACTTTTGTTCCTACTTGATTATATTGTCTAGATACTGAAGTAATGTTAATACCGAAATCTCCATAGACAAGTTTTGTATAGTTGGAACAGTCAATTTTTCCTGTGTCGGCATATTTAGCAGTCTCGTATACGGTATAACCATTTTCCATATACCAGATTGCGCGAGCAACAACTTGGTGTGCTAAACTTCCATCATATTGTCTTTCAAATTCCTTTATAATAGGCACTTCATGATTGTTATATGATGCTTGAAATTTGTTGTACTTTTCAATCGCTTGTTGTTGCGTTAATGATGCAGCAGATACTTCTTGAATTGTAATAGGAGCGATTGAGAACGCACTAAATGCCAATGTTGTAGAAATCGCATAAGTTGTAAGTTTTTTTGTGATATTCATCATTATCAGCCTCCTGTATAAACAGTATACTATAAAAAACACCGTTCTCAGCGTGGTAAGTTATGTAAACCTACTTAGAACACTATTAGATAAACGTTTAAGTAAAGTAATTATCAATTAAATTATGAAGGAGAAATGAACTAAATGAGAATATTGATAGCGCCGGATTCATTTAAAGGAAGTTTATCAGCCCAAGAAATATGTGAAGTGTGCGAGGATGTTGCAAAAAGACACTTTTCTAATATTGAAGTTTTTAAATATCCTCTAGCTGATGGGGGAGAAGGAACTGTTGAAAGTTTAGTAGGTTGCACAGGTGGGGAGTTTCGTATTGTACGAGTATCAAATCCTTTAGGTGTATATATAGAAGCAAGGTATGGGATTCTAGGTAATTCTGATACAGCCGTCATAGAGATGGCTGAAGCATCAGGATTAAATAAAATTCAAGAAAAGCAAAGAAATCCAATGATTACGAGTACGTATGGCACTGGGGAATTAATCCGACATGCGTTAGATCAGGGATGCAAGCGTTTCATTATTGGGATTGGGGGAAGTGCTACAAATGATTGCGGAATCGGTGTAATACAAGCCTTAGGAGCAAAAGTATTAGATATTAGTGGAAACATAGTTGCACCAGGAGGCGATGGATTATTACAAGCCCATAGTATTGATTTATCTGGTTTTGACCCAAGAATTAAGGAATGTAGTTTCACAATTGCATGTGATGTGAATAATCCTTTAACAGGGCCTAACGGGGCTGCTTATGTGTATGCACCCCAGAAAGGCGCGACAGAGGAAATGGTAGTTACATTAGATTCGGGCCTTAAGAATTTTGCTTCATTAATAAAGCAACAAATAGGTGTTGACGTGGAATCAGTCCCTGGAGCGGGAGCTGCTGGTGGTTTAGGTGCTTGTTTCTTAAGTTTCTTTCAGGGTAAATTACAATCAGGAATAGAGATTGTTATGAAAGAATCAAATATTGAACAAATTATGGAGAAAGTAGATATAGTAATCACTGGGGAAGGGAAAATTGATACTCAAACCAAATGTGGAAAGACACCATTTGGAGTAGCAACTTTAGCGAAAAAATACAATATACCTGTAATTGCTGTATGTGGAGTACTTGATATATCACACATCCAACTTTCGAGTATTAATATTGATGCAGCATTTTCTATTATTAATTCACCTTGTAATTCAGCAGATGCCATTTCAAATGGTAAACATAATTTAAAGAACACTTTGTATAATGTAATCAAACTATTACAACTAAAAAATAAATAGGATATTTCAGGTCTTATTTGTTGACTTTTTATCTGAGATTAGTATACTTAAATTAGATTCAATAAAGATAATCTTGTTTTATAATATTTTAATTGTAAGGAGGCATACTATTGGCTGTATGGAAATGTGGGTTTATTAAGGAGAGCCGCTGTTGCTCAGGGAAATGCCCTGAGTGCGGAGGTACTAAAGAGGACTTTTATAAAGAAGTTTAATATTTTAACCATAGGAGGATGTATATGAAGAAATGTGTTGACTATTTTAAAGAAGCTGAGTTTCTTGAGGAAGCTTTAAATAAAGTTACTCATATTAAAACAGAAGAGTTAGGTTCAGATGTTTATTATTTTAAATCAGGACAAGTACTAGATTTTCATAGACATAAATCAGATCAAATTTTCTTTGTTTTAAAAGGTGAAGGAACTTTTTATCTTGAAGATCAAGACGGTAATACAGAACAGTATGATGTTAGACCAGGTTTTTCAATGCTTGCCCCTAAGACTGTTTGGCATAAACTTGTAAATACAGGTTCAGATGAGTTAATTGCTGTGCAAGTTACATATCTTCCTACAGATTTGGAACAAAAGAAATAGGGACTTTAAGTTATCTACATAGAAAAATTTAGAAATAATTGTTCCAAAACAGTTGACGCACTATTCGTAACTGTATTATAATACATTTAGAAGTGTGATTTCTCTCCACTCCTATCCATTATTAATCCAGCTTATCATATAAGCTGGATATTTTTTTGTTTTGATTCATTAGTTATTACCATTTTTTATATCTAGATAACTATCAATCGATACTATATACTTTTTATAGATTATGGTGTTGGTATTACTGTGATTGAAATGGTCTGCTGTTTCTTACATATAATTGTTACAGCTCGTTTCATTTCAAGTCGAAATAAAGGGATTTATCATAATCTTGAAGAATTAATATAATAGACATAAAATATTAATTAAAATGTATAAAATCATTATGAAACATTATGAAACAATTATGTAACATTTTTTAAGAAAATCACTTAATTTATATAAATACACGCAACTTTTTTACCACGGTTTAGTCTAATGTTAATAACTGGGGTGAAAATTGGCGGAACTTGGGGAGGCTCGCCCGGTGACTGATTCCCAGATCATACAATTGATCATTGAAGGCAAACATGAATATTATGCAGAACTTATTCAAAGGCACGAACAAAAGGTGTTAATTTTCATACATTATATGTTAAAAAATAATGCTATGGAAGGTTTGGCTGAAGATTTATGCCAAGAGACATTTTTTAAGGCTTATAAAAGTTTATATAGTTTTCGAGATAAGGAAGCTACCTTTTCTACTTGGCTATATACAATTGCACGTAATACTGTTCTTAGTGAATTAAGAAAATCAAAGAAGAATGGGCAATACTTAGAAGATACAAATTATGAGCCGAAGACTGAGTTAGAAGAACAGCCAGAATATAAGTTAATTAAAAATGAACGGATTCAATTGGTTAGGGAAGCTATCAATACACTACCTGATAACCAAAGGCAAGCGTTAATCCTGAGGGAATATGAACAATTAGACTATAAGCAAATTAGTGAAATGATGAATTGTTCAATTAGCGCTGTAAAATCGCTTATTTTTAGAGGACGATCTGCAATCAAGAATAGACTAGAGCAATATATACGACCTAGTGCTGAATAAGATGAAAGGGACGATTTTTATGAGATGTGAAGAAGTACAGTCTAGTATACTTGATTTTATAGACTGTGAGTTAGACCAAACTATGTGTCAGAAAATCACAGAACATTTGAATTCTTGTCAATCCTGTAGATTGCAGCATAAAGGATGGGAAGAAACAATTTATGCGATTCAAGCGAGCAAGAATGATGAATTTGCAAACGAATATCGGTCAGTAAAAGAAAATGTTATGAACCGAATTCAACATTTCGAAAACCACAAAACTGTATTTAAAAAGAACATCAAAGTCTGGAATCGTTTAGCTGGAATTGCTGCAGCTTTTGCTATCTTATTCGTTGGTTATGCTGGCTATAATGATATCAACAGTTCAAGTAGTCAGAGTCTTCCAATGGAGCAGGACGTTTCTATAACTACTGTGAAAAAAGGGGATGTTGTTAGAATCTCTAGCAATGAACAAGAATTAGCGAACATGGGATTATCTAATGAGAATGTCCCATACTCCCTAAGTGGTATATTCTTTGGTATTGGTGTGATGTCAATATTTATGAGAAAAAAGATCGAAAAGCAATTAGAAAATCTATAAACACGCGCTCACATACTTATATACATAGACCTTTTAGTCGTTCCAACATACATAATACGTAACCGCTCAATAACATGGTGCCTTACAATTTAATATGATTCATGTAATAATACCTTCAAAATAACATTTATAGTTTTTAGAGTTAGAGTTTTTCAAGTTTTTCAAGTACTCTAAAGCTATACGATGGAGGTATTATTCATGGATGAAATAACCCAAGTAAAAATCCAGTTCCGCAAGGAACAGTGGTCAAAGCTAATAATGGAATGCCAAGATAGTGGAATGACCGTACGAACTTGGTGTAAGCA